>JAHDGW010000043.1 GCA_020631635.1 Saprospiraceae bacterium | reverse complement strand
GTGGTAATGACGATGATGATAATGAGTCTGATACCTGTGAAACTCCACAGTCTATAGAGATCGTAGATGTGGATGATACAAAAGCTATAGTACGTTGGAATGCAGTAGCCAATGCTATAAAATATCGACTAAGATATAGAGCCGTGGGTACATCTACTTGGATGAAAAGAACTACGGTACAAACGTCTAAGATTTTAACAGATCTTACACCAGATACAGATTACGAAGTGCAACTAAGAACAAAGTGTCCAAATGGCTGGACTTCTTGGAGTGCTAAAGAATTCTTTACTACTGAAGGAGAGCTAGGCGATGATTGTGATGGTTATCAGATCACCTTTGCGCTTACACTGGATGATTATGGTTCAGAAACGACCTGGGAGATAGTTGCGGATAATGGTAGCACCGTTGTAGGAGGTGGTCCATACCAAGATGGACAAGATGGTCAATCTTTTGAGGAAGACATTTGCCTATCTGACGGATGCTATACACTTTATGTGGACGATGCTTATGGCGATGGAATTTGCTGCGACTACGGAGATGGATCTTTTGCGATATTAGACGAAAATGATGAAACTTTTGCAGCGAGTGATGGCAATTTTGGATACTATGATTATATAGACTTCTGCATCGACACGAGCGGCTTTAGAAAAACTGGAGAGCGTAAAGATGAAAAGTCTAGTTCGCTTGCTAAAAAGCCAGCTATAGGATCGGACAAATAATTGATCAGCATTAATATTTTTGATTTGCCCTATCGGAGTAATAATCCGATGGGGCTTTTGTTTATATAAGAAAGATATGCTTGGTACTTGGAAATATGTATATGATAAAGATGATAAACTTATATCTACAACTAATATCGATAATGACATTACATATGTAAGTGAGTATGATGCCTCTGGTAATTTATTAGTAGAATATCAGGATGGATACCGGTTTGATCACAGTTATGATGAAAAGAATCATCTACTTACCTCACAGAAAAGTACATATGGCGGGGCGGGTATAAGTGAGATCATCATCTATCAAAATACATACAGAAAATAGAGGTGAACTAAGTTCTACAAAAATAAAAAGCCCATCAACATACTGCTGATGGGCTCTTTTGGTTTCAATTGGTTAGGGTTATACAATAGGGTAATTGTATAAATATCTTATGCTGATCTTGTCAGCTCTTGGTGGTGCTCTACGTTGTAGTGATTTTTGATCATTTTCTGCACTTGCTTTCTCGCAAGGAAGATTCTACTTTTTACAGTGCCTAGAGGAAGACCGAGCTTAGTAGCGATCTCATCATACTTATAGCCTCTATAATTCATTAAGAAAGGCTCTTTATGTTCTTTACGAAGCGATTCTATGAATCCCATAAGTTCTTCCATCAATATGTCAGAGTCTCCCTCGTTTCTTACTTTGTAGCGCTCGTTTGAGTCAATAAGGTAATTAGTGTCTGAACCATCTAATACAACGGGCTTTCTTTTAGCTTTTCTGTATTTGTTGATAAATTGATTTCTCATGATGGTATATAACCATGCTTTGAGGTTGGTTCCTAGTTTAAATTTATCACTATTCTTCAATGCCTTGAAGGTAGTCTCTTGTAAGAGGTCATTTGCATCCTCAGAGTTTTTAGTAAGGCTGAGCGCATATCTCATAAGTGGCTCGCTGAGCTGAACGATGCTGTTTGAAAATTGTATTGCGGTCATGGTTAAGGTTTTTATTTCGCTATCTGAAATTATAGTATTACTATTATATACAAATATAAGACTATTTTTTTAATGTTACAACTACTACTTTTGTAGTTATGATGACAATTTAGTTGTTTAAACACTTAAATGCTAATATTTAGTGTGAACTGTATATTAAATACGATGAATCGGGCGGGCTTCCCTCGATTTTAACAAAGCTTTAAGAATAATGAACCCTAGATTAGTTTTACTATCATATTAATGAAGTATCCTTGAAGTCTACATTATAGAATTTCTTCAAGTTTACCTGTTTGATAGAGAAATAACAATCGATAATACAACAGATCATATTGTGATTTCAAATATTTTTCTTGATTCTCAAGCAATTTATTTTGTCTAGAGTTCAAAAGAAAGAGACTACTTTCTCCTAGATCAAACTTTATACGCTCTGTACTAAATAGATCACTGTAATTACTCACAAGCAATACATATTGTTCGGTTTGATCTATGAGTTGATCATGATTGTTGAGATAGGCATATAATTTCTGCCTTACCAGCTGTTCTTTATTCTTGAGTTTGAGCTTGGTATCACTTAGTTTTAGTTGATTTAGTTTGACCTTTGCTCGCTCTTTTCTCAAAAAAAGAGGATAGTTAAAAGAGGCTTTAATTTTATAATTATCCAGTTGTATAGGATTTACAACTGTTTGTTCGTCAGCCCCACTCAGTAAATATGCCCCCAATCTGAGGTCCGGTTTGAGCATTTCCCTGCTTAGTTTTTGTTCCAGATCAAGATCTTGTACTTCTAGACCCATGGTCACAATTTCAGGATTGTTGAGTGCTAGTTCGTTAAGTCGTATACGCATCTCAAGGATACTCTGCTCTTGCCAGTTAAGGTCAATATTTTCTGGAATTATCTGCTCTTGTAACTCCAATGGAATTCCATTGACACTCCAAAGGTAATTTTCCAAGTTGATCTTACTGTCCTGTACGTATTGCACTGCTTTACTTAAGTTGACCCTTCTATTTTGTACTTGGATAGCCGCTTCCAATGTATCTACAGCTGCTTTATCACCATTTAAAAAGCTACTCTTTACAGCATCAAATAGCTCTAGGCTTATGTTTAGAGCCTCTTCTTGTATTTGGATATATGCATAATCATATTGCCACTCTAAGTAGACTGAACTTGCATCTATGAGAAGCTCATTGACCAATTGTATTCTGTCTTGCTCAAGCATTTGATTTAGTAGTTCGGCTTGTTTCAGCTGTGTCCTACGCTCATCATTGACCAAACCTCTGATCAGTGGAATCTCAACGCCCGCGGACCAAAGTCCTCTAGCGGGTAAAAGTTCACTAGAGTCTAGAAATTCACCATTATTTCGTTCATACCCAACTCCAAAATCTGCGGCAAAGCGAGTAGGTATTTTTAGTTTGGAGCTTAGCCTATTATAGTACTCTTTATTTTCAAAATTTTTACGATCAAGATCAGCCTCCAGCTTTGGATCAAATGCACCTCGACTTTCCATAAGGAGCGCTTGACCTTGCTCCTGTAACAATGAAGCTCTAGTCATGATCGGGTGGCTCTCTCTCACAATACTGAGATACTCTTCCAGCCTAAGTACATTAGTAGTCTCCTGACTATAACTGATGACTACTAGACATAGGCATATAAAAAGATTAGCGATCCTCATCATATTACTTGACTTTACGTAGCGGAGCTTTATTTTTGAGATCATCGTTATTTTCAATGGGTTCGTAGTAGTCTGGAGGAAAACCATTGAGCTGTCTCCAGAGTTCGTATCCTACACTTACATCTTTGAGCAAGGTAATGGTATTGGCACCACCACCTATACGTACTTGCTCGGGCCATGGATTTTCATTTGGATCTTGCTGTATCATAATACGATATTTCCCATTATCACTGATAAACTGATCTATGGCAAATATTTGACCAACAAAAGTACCATAACTGCTATTGGGCCAACCACTAAATACGATGGCAGGCCATCCGTCAAATTGTACCATGACTCTCTGTCCCTTGGCTAATAAAGGCATATCCATGGGTTCTACATACATTTCTACTCCAAGCTCATAAGTGTCAGGAACTATACTTACGATCTTATCACCAGCTTTGATAATTTCCCCTATTCCTGATTGTAGAGCTTTGGTCACGATGCCATCGATGGGAGAGGTGATGATATAGTTTTGTTGTCTTACAGAATAGCTGTTAAAACTCGATTGCAATTTATCCACATTAGCTTGGCTGTCATACATATTGGATAAAGCTGACATTCTATCGGATTCTGACTTTGCCATTTTATTGAGGTAGTCATTTTGGATAGTAGTCTTATTGACTTGTAGATTTTTTAGATCATTTCTAAAAGCATTTATTTTATTTTCTAGTGCTGTAACTTTTGCTGCGGATTCTTGCTGGGAGAGTCGCTTAGCTTCAAGATCAGTCAAGGATTTTATTCCTTGAGTGTATAAGGTGTCTATACGCTTGAGCTGAGCAACGGCAATATCAAGTTTTGCTCTAGCGGCTACCAGATTCATGCTGTCGCTCGTGATTTTAAATTGTATTTGCTTTATTTTAAGATCATTTTGTTCTAGTTTGGCGGCAAGTCCTTTTTTTAAGGCATCGTATTGCTCGCGTAGATTTTGTGATTTTTGTAGATATGCAGCAGCTGATTCTGTTTTGGCGGTAATCTGCCCCTGAGTACGGTCCAATATTTCAGGATCTAAATACTCTTCTTTGACTTCTGAGATTTTGAGTATGGTATCCCCCACATTTACAGATTGACCTTCTTTTACATACCATTGTTCTACACGACCGCCTAATAAGGCCTGTATATTTTGTGGTCTATCATATGGATTTACGGTGGTCACATATCCTTTGGATCTTACATTTTGAGTCCAAGGTAAAAACATAGATGCGACCATAATAACACCTAAGACCACAAGTATCTTTAGCATATAGTTAGATACACTTTTCTTTCCTAGAAGATCAAATGACTTATACTTGGTCTTATCAAATAAGTGATTAATTGAGTTGGCTGTAATATTTAGCATGGTCTACTTCTGATTTGTATTAACAACTTTTCCATTATTGACAGTGATCACTTCGGAAATATACTTTCTCCATAAATCATCAACAGTCGTGACTACTAGGCTCCATGGATTTGATGGATCTGTAAGTTTTTTGATGATGATCTCCTTTTCGCTTGCGCTTACATGGTCTAGAGGATCTTCCAATAGTAATAATTTGGGTTGAGCTACCACGGCTCTAGCCAGCAATATCTTATTGGATACACTTCTTGGTAGTTTTTTTCCTTCAGGATCTATGATTGTGTTGAGTCCCTCGGGTAGGGTTTTTACATACTCTCTCAGATTGACAAAATCAATTACATCACTTACATCCGAGATGCTTACCTTTTCTCTACCCATCGCTATATTATCGAGCAAGGTACCTAAGAATGTTTCATTGTTAGAAAGTGAGAATCCCACATGAGATCTAAATTCCTGACTATTGATAGAGCGTAGCGACAATCCATTATATTTGATCACTCCGCTATCAGGCTCTATGATACCACTCAATAGTTGCATGAGTGTAGATTTTCCTGATCCGCTACTTCCCATGATGAGAGCACTTTTGCCTTTGGGTACCGTGAATGTAATGTCTTCAAGTACGTTAGACGTATTATCAGGATATAAATATGATAAGTCGTAGACCCCTAGCTCGATGTCATCATTGTCAGCGTTGAATGCTAGTCCAGTATCATCATCAAGTTTCATATCCGTGACATATCCTATCTTCTCCAGTGCTGTCAGTACGTCATATACTGAATCAAGTGACCTGATAAGTTTCTCTACAGAATTAATAATCAATAACACTATGATTTCTGCAGCAACAAATTGTCCGATATTCATCTCCTGATTAAACACCAAAACTCCACCTATAATCAATAGACCCGCGGCTATCAATACCTTAAATCCAATAAACTGTAAAAATTGAATGACTAAAATGCGGAAGTGCTTTTCTCTGGCGCCTAAATATTTACTGACATGTTGGTCTGTTTTATTTAAAGCAATCTGTGGATTATCCATTAGTTTAAAAGATACTCTAGTACGTGCTACTTCCTCCAGCCAATGGGCCATTTGATATTTGTATTTGGATTCTACTAGACTTGTACTCAGTCCTTTTGGACCAGTGAACACAAAGATGACGTAGATCAATGCAATCAATGCAATGCCAAATAATATAAAAAATGGATGATAAAGACTCAATACCACAAGTCCGACAACAACTTGAAATGAGGCTAATGAAAAGTCGATAAGTATTTTGGGTAGACCTTTTTGTATCGTTAAGGTATCAAAAAATCGATTCGCGAGTTCTGGTGCATAATAATAGTAAAGCTGTTTTGCTTTGATCCTAGGTATCCTGAATGCAAACTCAAATGATGCTCGGCTAAAGATTTTTTGAGCAACATTCTCCACTATCCTGAGCTGTATGAGCTGTAATATACCGGTGAATAAGATGCCAAATATGACAAGTATGACTAGCACAACCCAAGCAGTAGATATTTCACCTCCCTGTATGAGATTGATGATTGCCTGTAGACCTAATGGCAATGAGAGATTGACTAGACCAGTAAATAGGGCATAGATATATACTTGAGTGATATCTTTCTGATCGACCAGTAGTAATCTATAAAAACGTTGTAGTGGATTTAAAACCTTATTTTCTGTCATGACGTTATACGAGTAATTTCATATTTAGCCAAACGGCTATTTTTAGTAATAGTTTTACTATTATTGTAAAAAGTTCAACGATCTTATGCCACAAGTAAACATTACCGTAGAGATAAATGAATCCATCTATCTCAGAGATCCATTATCCTCTGCATTAGGAAAGAAGATGTTGCAACATACTATTATTCTTTTGGATGAAATTGGTTTCGAAGATTTCAATTTTAAAAAGCTCGCTAAGAGTATGGAATCCACGGAAGCCTCCGTTTATCGATATTTTGAAAATAAGTATCGATTGCTTACTTATCTAGTAGCTTGGTACTGGGACTACATGCATTTTATGATTATTCTCGATACACGGAACGTTTCAGATCCGAAAGAGAGACTCAAGATCATAGTGAAGACACTCGTCATGGCGCTAGGCAATGCTACTACGCCCGAGTACATAGATCAGAATAAGCTGCACAGGATTGTAGTCGAAAATGCAACTAAAGTCTATCACAATAAAAAAGTGGATCAATTACAAGAAAAGGGTTTTTATACCAATTATAAAAAGTTGGTTTCTACTATATCATCCATAATCAAAGAGGTGGACGAGTCTTTTAAGTTTCCTAGAGCATTGGCGACTAATATCATAGAGCTTTCGCTCAATAGTGAATATTACATGACGCATTTCCCTACATTGACCGATTATGATGGTAGTACAGAGTGTAAGCCTTGCCGTGATACTATTGTGATGATAGATTATATGCTCGACCGTATGTTAGACTAGCCGATTATTCTCAGCACCGTCATGATAAAAACACCACACCATAGTATTGTTCTATAACCATTGACTTTCACCAGTTTCTGTGAAAATTCTAAACTACTGCTGAAACGATCAAGGCCCTGATGTATAGGTACGGCTGCTAGGAAAGTAATTACCCAGGTGAAGAGCACAAGAACAAAGCCTATGCATTCTAACCATCCGAATGCTGTAAATATCATCCAAGATTTTATACAGATCTGACTCAGCATGAGCGGCATCACAATCATGGTAATAGTACGTGCATAGCTAGAATGTATATTTTTGAGTACCGTGAGGTCATAATGCCTAAAGGAAGGATAAATGATCATCTGTACAATTAATATCAGGATAACTAGACCGAAGTCAATGCAAGCTTCTACAGCTATTAATAAGGGTAATTCAATGTGATTCATGATAGCTTCCAATGATAATCTTGATGTACTTTTTTCAAGATCAAAAAGAAGGGTATCCACCAAATAAGATCGTTAGTCACTAAAGTATATGAAAACTCAAAGGGAACAATACCTTGTAGATAATTGAAGACAAATCCAAGAGGCCCAAATATCTTACCCAAGAAACCTACGGCAATGATAGGCCAATGTTTTGTGGGGTTGTAGCTTGACCACCAATATCCTAAGCCATAGACTCCGATAACCATGCCCATGCCTTGCCATACCATAGGATGATTGAGGGGTTCCATACCGACTAATTGAAAAAAATGATTTGGAAATAATACGGCCCAGGCTCCCCATAGGATATTATACACAGCGGCAGCCTTCATCACGGTCGA
Source organism: Saprospiraceae bacterium (assembly GCA_020631635.1). Taxonomy (GTDB): domain Bacteria; phylum Bacteroidota; class Bacteroidia; order Chitinophagales; family Saprospiraceae; genus JAHDGW01. The sequence continues at coordinate 8,232 of JAHDGW010000043.1, read as the reverse complement.
CATCCATGGGTCGTAAGTATCTGTCATTGTCAATACATTTGATTAATAAATACACGATGTTCAACTAACTATTTATCGTCACAAGTTGTTGACTCAATAAACCAGTAAAAAAATACGATGAAAGCAATATGGAATAATACCGTTATCGCAGAAAGTACAGATACCGTAGTTGTCGAGGGCAATCATTATTTTCCACCAGAGAGTCTCAAGCAAGAGTTTGTCTCTGATTCTCCATTAAATACTGTCTGTCCTTATAAGGGTACAGCTAGTTATTATGATATCGTAGTGGATGGCAAAAAAAATGCAGATGCCGTATGGTATTATCCAAGTACGAGACCGGGATATGAAAAGATAGCTGGTAGAGTTGCTTTTTGGAAAGGTGTATCAGTGGTTGACTAATATATCGAGGCGACTATTGTTCGGTGTCCTCCGTGATTCCTAAATTCACATAGATATATGCCTTGCCATGTACCTAGAGCAAGCCGGTGACTACTGATAGGTATACTGAGGTGTATCCCGACTATGCTTGACTTGACATGAGCGGGCATATCATCAGCACCCTCTAGCGTATGTCTTAGATAAGGCTCATTTTCTGGTACGATTTTATTAAAAAATGACTCTAGATCTACTCGTACATCTGGATCTGCATTTTCGCTTATGCTAAGCCCCGCAGATGTATGTTGTAAAAATAGATGAAGTATCCCTTGTGCAGGAAGCGGTCCGATTTGGCTTAATATTACATCAGTAATGATATGAAAACCTCTAGGGTAGGGTTGTAGTATGATTTTCTTTTGGATCATAATGGCTTTTAGTTTTTTAGTGATTGAATACATCTCAGGCTCCAGTCAAATACTATCCTTGTTACCGAAATTATCACAGCGAATATTATTCCAGTGAATGGGGCCAGGTTTCTTGCAGTATCATTGGTAACCCTGCGTAGACTTTTTTGATAGTCCTTGGCTATCTCCGCATCGCTAATGGTGACTTTAGCATTTTCATAATAAGATTTCAGATCATAATCACAATACACATCAAAGCCATGTGCCGCAACGACGATCACTATATATAAGATGGAAAACAACCGCAGAAATTTTAGTAAAAGTGGTACTTCTCTCTTGTGGTAGTATTTTTTTTGGATAAAGATTAGCCCTACTAAAAAGAGTGTAGCTGAAAAGATAGCAAGACAAAAATATAAAGGTGGCAACAATAGATCAATGATCACAGGAGTAACGATAATAATATCCTAAAGATCGCTAATCGCAGGGCACTCCAGACGACCAAAATATTTCATAATACCAATGCTCAGAAAAACATAGCGATCATTATTGGTGCTATTCCCTCGTTGACGGCCCTGTACTCCTATGCCTTCAACAAGAGATCTATCAGAAAGTCGGGCGGCAATCTCTCCACGCTGGCTGGTAATGAGATCAAGGTCGGGGTAAACAGTGCTTACATCGTCAAGATAATCGGTCCATAAACTGCGATAAGAAATTTCTACATTGAAACTCCAATCATAATTGATATCCCATTTGAAGCCTCCTCCAAGTAGAAAACCACCATTGATCAAGCCATACTCACTACCCAGCGATTGTCCTTCAGTGCCATACTCTTGAAGATTATAGGTCTCATCATCCAGATTTGTCGTAGGATTAAAACGAAAGATATTCAGTCCTGCAAAAATATAAGGAGTATAGTATCTATCATCAGACCCATGGATATAAGGAAAGAAGTTAAATTCAAAAGCTGTAGAAAGGTCGAAGAGGTTAGATTGGAAGCTTAAATTTCTATTTCTATTAAAGTTATTATCACTAGAAGCATCATCCGCTCCTACTCGACCATAAGATAGACCAGCTCTCCAAGATACTCGATGGTTGAAATTGTACCTGCCTAAAAAGCCTAAAGCCAAACCTGGATCTTTGACATTGATTCCGTCATTCAGATCACCATAATACTGGGAAGCGCCTATCCAACCCCCAACTTCCCACCCTTTCTGGGCACTACAGCTCATACTAAGTATAAGTACCAAAGCTAAGGTCAAAAAAGATGATAGTGTATTCAATATCTTGATGTTCATGAATGTATTATACGTCTTCAGACTACAAATATTATTCTAATTTGATAATAAGTGATAGAGGAATGTGATAATTATTATCTTAAGAAATAAATCATAATACCAGTTATGATTATAGATGGGATCAGTCCTATTGGATTCGAGGGGTTTTATATGCGCTTTATTATTGCTATCTTTGCAGCCTTTTAGGAGATCCAAAAACCTCAATATACTATGAGTAAAAAGAGAGTACTCTTCATCACGCAAGAGATGAACCCATACACAACCCTCTCAGAAATTTCGGGAATACTTAGAAAATTACCTCAAAAAACAGCGGAAAGTGGTTTTGAAATACGAGTATTGATGCCTAAGTACGGCACGATCAATGAGCGTAGACACAAATTGCACGAAGTGGTAAGATTATCAGGGATGAATATCATTGTAGATGATGAAGATTACCCACTAATCATAAAAGTGGCTTCACTGCCAGGGGCCAGATTACAAGTATATTTCTTAGATAACGAAGAGTTTTTCAAAAGAAAATTTGTTTTCAATGATAAGGACGAAAAACCTTTTGAAGACAATCAAGAGCGAACAGTATTTTTCTGTAAGAGTGCTTTAGAAACGGTCAAGAAATTTGGTTGGGCCCCAGATATCGTCCACTGCAGTGGATGGATGACAAGCCTCGTACCGTTATTTCTCAAAACAGTATATAAGGACGATCCAATCTTTGCGGAGTCTAAGGTTATCTATTCTGCGTACGAAAATCAATATGAGTCTACGTTTACAGAGAAATTTATTGATCTAGCTACGATCAATAATCTTTCCAAGTCAGACCTTGAGGCTTATCATACCGATAGAGCGATTACTTTGGATGCTGGTGCTATTGCCCATTCTGATGCATTGATCATAGGAAGCGAAAGTGTCTCGGATAGCGTTAAAGAACTGTTTGATGCAAGCGAAATGCCTAAAATGGAATATCAAGAAGCTGAGACATTTGTCCCTAGTTGCGTAGAGTTCTATAAAAGCATGCTCGAAGAATAATATATCATCATAGAATATTCGTTTTTACTCTTATATGAAAGCAATTAGTACATTTTTCTTAGCGCTAGTAGTAGCCATTACATTTATATCTTGCGATGATAAGACCATTGTAGGTAATGATCTTTTAAATAGTGAGGAAGTTCTTATCGGATTCACTGATACGATTTCTATCGCAGGAAGAACAATCCTAGGTGATGTAGAAAGCCTAAAAGCATATCGAACAGCCTCTACCATAGAAAACAGGAGCGCTATTACCCCGAGAAGGTTATTATTGGGAAGTATAAATGATGATATTTTTGGTACCTACTCTAGTGAAGTCTACTTTGAAGCAAGAATATTTGGTAATGCAACTCTTCCTGATTATTCAGAGGCTGTATTGGATTCTCTGGTATTGATTATCGCATTGGACTCTTTGGGGCAATATGGTGAGATGGAACCACAAGACATTCAGGTATTTAAGGTAATGGAAGATATTTCAGAAGTGGATTCATTTATTGTATCGGATATGATAGAAATAGACCCTGACCCTATAGGTAGTGTAAGTAATATCGTGCTCAACCCACAAGATTCGTTGACTATATTAGATCACGATGATGGAGAACCCATCAAGGTAAGACCTCAGCTGAGAATTAGATTGGATAATTCTTTTGCTGCAGAATTATTTACAGATACTATAGCATCTCAAGGAGATACAGAATTTAGACAATTCTTACCAGGTCTAAAACTCGAATCGAGTGCTCAAAACTCAATGGTCGGTTTATTATTGAACCTTGAAAATACAACCACCTTTGCGTCGGTATTGAGGATGTACTATACCGAACAAGACACTTTAGAAAATAATTTTAATTATTTCATCGGAGGTGCTCAATTGTCTTCTATGACGCATGATTTTTCTCCAGCCTTAGATGCATCCATTAATGATTATTCTGTTGGAGAAGAAGAATTATACCTACAAGGGATGATTGGTCCGAGCGTAGAGCTGAATCTAGATGGAGTAAAAGAATTTTCTGATAAACTCATTAATAAGGCAGAGCTTACCGTTTATGTCAAAGAGGAAAATACTCAATCTGATATTTACCCTCCAGTAGAGGACGTGCTTATCAGTAGGTATGATGAAAATGACGAATTGCTAGTTATTGATGATATTATTACGGCACTTAGTGTTGCTAATGTAGATCCTGACGCAATACGCGAACTTATATTTGGTGGAAATCTAGTGGAGGATGATGAGACAGGAGTGACTATTAAGAAATATTCTTTTAATATCACAGGACATATTCAGTATCTTCACGATAATCCCGCAGATAGGCATGATATCGTATTATCAACGCTATCTCGTATCGATAATCCCAATCGAACAGTACTATTTGGAACAGAGCATCCAGAATTTGCCCCAGAGCTAAGAGTGACTTTCACTAATCCTTAGCATCTGAATATAAAATAAGTTTATGTGTGGTATAGTAGCATACTTAGGAAATAAAGAAGCATATCCAATCATTATAGAAGGACTCAGAAGATTGGAGTATAGAGGATACGATAGTGCAGGTATCTCTTTGATCAATGGAGAATTGCATACGTATAAAAAGAAAGGAAAGGTAAATGAGCTCGTCGCTCATGCACAGCAATACAACTGTGAAGGTACCTTAGGTATAGGTCATACAAGATGGGCTACTCATGGGAAACCTGATGATATCAACGCCCACCCACATGTATCAGGAGACGGAAAGATATCTTTGATTCACAATGGTATCATTGAAAATTATGCAGTCTTAAAAAAAGCCTTGCATGAATTAGGTCATGATTTCAAAAGTGAAACAGATACTGAAGTACTTGTTCACCTTATCGAAGAATATAAAAAGAAAGAAAATCTATCGATCGAAGAGGCAGTAAGGAGAGCACTCAAAAAGGCAGTAGGCGCATATGCAATCGTGGTCATGGATGCTGATGAACCCAACAAACTGATAGGAGCTAGAAAATCAAGCCCACTTGTATTAGGTCTCGGTGATGGAGAGTACTTCCTAGCCTCAGATGCATCACCAATAATCAAATATACCAATAGAGTTATATACCTCAATGATGAGGAAATGGTAACCATAGATAGAGATGGTAGCTATGAGATCAAGACCATAGATAATGAAATCCAAAATCCTACAATAAAAGAGCTTGATCTAAAATTAGAAGAGCTAGAAAAGGGTGGCTACGAGCATTTCATGTTGAAAGAAATACATCAACAGCCTATTACAGTAGCAGAGAGTATGAGAGGTCGTATCAATGCTGATGAAGGTTGGGTAGCAGTAGGTGGTATGAAGGATAATCTTAAGAGATTTACCAATGCAGAGCGCATAATATTGGCTGCCTGTGGTACTTCTTGGCATGCAGCTCTTATTGCAGAATATCTTTTTGAAGAACTAGCACGTATCCCTACAGAGGTAGAGTATGCATCTGAGTTAAGATATCGTAATCCGATCATCAATAAAAACGATGTGGTCATCGCACTTTCGCAATCAGGTGAAACTGCAGATACTTTGGCGGCTTTAGAGATGGCTAAGTCTGAGGGCGCTCTCATTTATGGTGTTGTCAATGTAGTAGGGTCAAGTATCTCCAGAATCACTCATAGTGGATCTTATATACATGCAGGTCCTGAGATTGGTGTGGCTTCTACCAAAGCCTTTACGAGCCAGCTTGTCGTGCTTACCCTTATGGCACTTAACCTTGGCTACGAAAGAGGTAAAATAGAGGAATCATATTACAGAAGGCTTATCGTAGCCTTAGATGATATACCTAACAAAATATCACGTATACTGAAGCTTAATGATCAGATTAAATATATCGCCGGAGAGATCAGAAATGCGCATAATGCTCTCTACTTAGGTCGTGGATATAACTTCCCGATCGCGTTGGAAGGAGCACTTAAACTAAAGGAAATTTCCTATATACATGCTGAAGGATACCCAGCTGCTGAAATGAAGCATGGGCCGATAGCATTGATAGATATGTATATGCCAGTAGTAGTGATTGCTACCAATATGAGTGCATATGAAAAAATAGTAAGTAATATACAAGAGGTCAAAGCCCGGAAGGGAATCGTAATAGCTATCGTGAGTGAGGGTGATACTCAAATCAAAGAAATTGCAGATTTTACCATAGAGATACCAGCTACAGAAGAGCCACTTTCTCCTCTGCTTTCTGTCATTCCTCTACAATTACTTTCCTATCATATCGCAGTGATGCGTGGTTGCAATGTAGATCAGCCACGTAACCTAGCCAAATCTGTAACCGTAGAATAACAACCAATGCAATATAATTCACTTCGAGAGCCACTAGTCATTTCTGAATATGGTAGAAATATACAGAAACTGATCAATCATGCTAAGACCATCAAGGATCTAGACTACAAGCAGGCATATGTAGAAAAAATACTGGACCTAGTATATCAACTAAATCCGCAGACTAAAAATACGATGGACTACAAAGCAAAGCTTTGGAAACAAGTATTTAAAATCGCAGATTATGAGTTGGCTGGGGTAATACCTACACATGGCCCGATCCCTTCTAAAGAATCAGAAGCTCCCCGACCAGGAGGCATGTCTTATCCGCCTAATATCAAGCGTTTTAGACATTACGGAAGATATGTACAGACGCTCATCGAGAAGGCAAGAGCTGTAGAGGATGATGAAGAGCGCATGGAGTTTACCAAAATTATAGGCTCATTTATGAAAATGGCGTATAAAAACTGGAATAGAGAACATTATGTAAGCGATGCCGTCATCATGGATGACCTCAAGGCAATGTCTAATGGTGAATTAATATTGGCAGAGGACGAAAACCTAGATGGCTATACCAAAGCGATCAAACGGCACAAACCACAAAACAACAGTACCAATCACCGCAACAACCGTAATAATAATCGCGGTCGTAATAATAGAAATCGCAAACGCTATAAGCGATAGTACAACGAATAATCAAAGAATAGATGCGAATAAGATATTAATGCAAACGTATTAATATCAATTTGATACACATTACAATCTTTTACTATATTTGAACTAATTTAATATAGTAAATAGATTTAGCTATGAGTGATTTCGCGTTTAGAGTACAGGGAGAGGCCAAAGTATCAGGAAGCATTGAGCCGCAAGGGGCTAAAAATGAAGCCCTTCAGATATTGAGTGCGACGCTGCTGACCAGTGAGGAGGTAGTTATTGATAATATTCCAGATATTCTTGATGTCCGAAAACTTATCCAGCTACTCAAAGGCTTAGGGGTAAAGATTACGAGACACTCACCTAACAAAATTACCTTTCAGGCAGATGATATAGATCTAGATTATTTTGGGTCTAAAGAGTATCAAAATAATGCTAAAAAGATACGAGGTAGCGTTATGCTTCTTGGACCCTTATTGACGCGATTTGGTAAGGCATTTTTACCGAAACCTGGTGGCGATAAAATCGGTCGCCGTAGAATCGATACCCACCTCAACGGGCTCAATAAACTGGGTGCTAGTTTTAATTATAACGAAGGTACTGATCAATTTTACTTAGGAGCTGATCGTCTACAAGGTACATATATACTCATGGATGAAATCTCAGTCACGGGTACGGCCAATGTAGTGATGGCGGCAGCACTTGCAGAAGGAAAATCAACGATTTATAATGCCGCATGTGAACCATACTTACAGCAACTTTGCGAGATGCTCAATCGTATGGGAGCAAAGATTACAGGAGTCGGTTCTAATTTACTCCATATAGAAGGTGTGGAAAGCCTAGGTGGTACCACACATCGTATTCTTCCTGATATGATTGAAATTGGAAGTTTTATAGGACTCGCTGCTATGACACAATCAGAACTTACTATTAAGAATTGTCAAGTTCCGAAATTGGGAATTATCCCAGCAACATTCGAAAAATTTGGTTTAGATCTAGCGTATAAAGGTGACGATATCATCGTCAAACAACAAGACGTGTATGAGATAGAAAACTTTATCGATGGTTCTATCCTCACGGTATATGATGCTCCGTGGCCAGGATTTACACCTGACCTCATGAGTATACTATTGGTGATGGCAACTCAGGCCAAGGGTAGTGTACTGATACATCAAAAAATGTTTGAAAGTCGATTATTCTTTGTAGATAAGCTGA
>JAHDGW010000410.1 GCA_020631635.1 Saprospiraceae bacterium | reverse complement strand
CATTTGAGATTTACTTCTTTGTAAGTTACACCCTAGCTAACTTATCTTACCTTAATATAGATCACTATACCCGGATACTGGACAAAGATATCTTAGATCTACAACAAATCACTACTGATCGTCTTTTGGCGAGAACTTTTATTTAGGACCTTCCATTATCGAAATAGGTTCCGCAAGCTTCTTAGATTCGTAGATTACATATCCCATAGTCAAGTTCCATTCTATAGGTACAAGATTGTGACTCTTGTGTTGAAAATATCTTGATTGTCCATCAGAATATAATATACTTCTCATCACCTTGTTGACTGACATTCTGATATTCCACTTATGAGATAAGCTATATTCGGCATTTATCCCCATGCCATAGATAAGTTGATTAAGAGCTTCACCATTTCGTTGATTAAACTCGACAGAATTGTAGGTGCATATAATTTCATCATCCGCAATTACTCGGGTTACTCTGATGACACCGTATTTATAAGAGGAGTAAATAGGGGTTTGTAAAAATGTATTTACACCTAGTCGAAGTTTATCATTCATTACAGAATAGTCTACTTGTAAGGGAATTCTGAGTGATAAGATATCATGCGCTCTAGAATATTGAGGTAAATCGCCTGGGCTATTGAGATAGATACTACAAAAGCTAGGAGATGAGCCAGTGCTAACGGTAGATAGTGTATCAATAGATATAAGTTCTCCAAATTGTGTTTCTCTCATACTTTCTTCAAAAGATACCCTGTTGGCATGAAAGCCTATACCTGTTGTAATATTAAGTTTGTTGCTTAATTGATAGGAGGCATCTACCCCTGCTAACCAGTTTAGGGGCTGAGAATAGCTCAATGTTCCTGTAACAATACTGTTATATCTCTCAATGGTATTGAATGTATCCGTGATGCCAAAAGCTGATATGTTATCGCTGTGCTCAAAATTGCTTGTAGATGTAAAATTCCCTTTCCATCCGGCATAGAATTGAACACGTTGCTGAGCCGAGATTATCGAAAAATATGATAAACTCAATATGATTGTTAAGATTATTCTACCAGTCATAAGCCGCTCCTAAAGTTATACCCATAGATAATAATCGATTACTGAGATCAAGATTTTTGATAAATGTTATTGCTTTGATATGTGATCTCAGACCACCGTAAATTCTAAATTTTTCCATGATACGAAGGTGATATTCAAGTTTGATAGGTACATGAAGAGAGAAATTTCGAATATTGGGATTAGTACTAAAATTTGTGTATTCAGTGCCGATAGATGAGCTTCCTAACACTCCGTCAATATAGATAGCATCATCATGAAAATAAGAACGTTTTATCGTACGATACCTCAAAAATCCCATTAGACCTACGGAAATACTTAACCCACTATTATTCTTTCCGAAAAACTTACCATACGCTCCTCCAAATGCAATGTAACCATTATGATTTGTACGATTTAAATTGTGATATAAAGTGGAGTCTCTGACATACAGACCATTGTCGTCAAACTCAGAGTCATATCTTATATTATCGATTTGGAGTCTATCATTATTGGCACCAACCCCAAGTGATATGCTCCAATGCTGCTGATTAAGTTGAAATTTACAATATCGAAATTGAATTAATGCCGTAGCTGTAGGTGAGTTGCTGTCCCAATTGTATTCATCATCATAGCTCAATTGATTTACTGGTTGGTCATTTTGCAATGCTGCAATTTCAATGCTCAATCCATTATTAACCTGGGCTTGAGATAGAGTTACGGTAATAATTAAAAAGAAAAAAACTTGAGTAGCGGATCTTTTCATAACAAGAATCTTTAGATCTAAGTTAGTGATTAGCTTTCTAGCACTGTAATATAGATGAATATAAGTAGACATCGTTTATTTTATCTCAGTATTTTA
>JAHDGW010000042.1:12508-16349 GCA_020631635.1 Saprospiraceae bacterium | reverse complement strand
TCCATTATCAAGTCCAAAAAAAGCCGACACAAGCGTATCTTGTGATTTGGCACTTATAACAAAAATTAAAATTGTTATTACTGAGATTAAGATTTTTCTTCTCATATTTTTTGTCCTTTTTCATTGATTACAAAAAGGATATATTAAGATTTCGTTCTATTCTACACCATATGCGAATTAGCAAATAAAGCTAAACCAAATGTAATCTAACACTAATCCCATCCGCCAACTCAATCTCTTCGGCATCTAGAGCTTCCACTTTTGAGATACTATCTCCGAGCACCTCATTTTGGATATAATCACCAAAACTTGCTACAGCTGCATCTACAACTTCATCTCCTACATATTGAATATGGATACGATCTGTGATTTCCAATCCGCTTGACTTCCTCAAATTCTGAATACGATTGACCAACTCTCTTGCAATTCCCTCTGACTTCAACTCATCCGTCAAAGTGATATCTAGTGCCACTGTAACATCTCGATCATTCGCAACTTGCCAGCCTGGGATATCATCGGAGGTAATCTCGAAATCTTCAACTGTAAGATCTATACGCTGGTCTTCAAGCTTAAGAATATAGCTATTCGTCTTTTCTAAAGTAGCGATATCATCTTGAGTCATTTCAGCAATGATCTGCGAAGCAGCTTTCATATTTTTACCTAAGCGACGACCTAGCGTCTTGAAGTTCGGCTTGATCTTCTTTTTGATTACTCCTGAGGTATCATCTAGGTATTCTATTTCTTTGACATTGACTTCCGCCAAAATGAGATCTTTCACAGCTTCTACCTGCGCTTGGAAACCCTCGTTTAGTACAGGTAACAGTATCTTTTGGAGCGGTTGACGTACTCTTAGTTTCTCTTTCTTTCTGATGGAAAGCACCAAAGAAGAAATACGCTGTGCATAGTCCATGCGCTCTTCCAGCGCTGTATTGATCTCGGACGAATTGGACGTTGGAAAATCGACCAAATGAACAGACACAGCTTGCTCTGCACCACTTACGGCATTTAGATTTTTATACAACCAATCAGAGAAAAATGGCGCCACGGGAGCCATCATTTTCGAGATACTCGTCATACACTCATATAGCGTCTGATAAGCAGATATTTTATCCGCAGTATATTCTCCTTTCCAGAAACGACGGCGACATAGCCTTACGTACCAGTTACTCAACTGTCTATCCACAAAATCTTGAATGAGTCGACAAGCTGGTGTTGGATCGTAATCTGCATAGGCCGCATCTACTTGCTCTACAATGGTATTGAGGCATGAGATAATCCACTGGTCTATCTCCGGACGATCTTGTACTGGGATACGATCCTGCTCGTAAGCAAAGCCATCAATATTGGCGTAGAGGGCAAAGAATGAATAGGTATTATATAGGGTGCCAAAAAACTTACGACGGGTCTCCTCCACTCCTTCGAGGTCAAATCTCAGGTTATCCCATGGCGGTGCATTAGAGATCATATACCATCTAGGCGCATCGGCACCATACTTATCCAAGGTATCAAATGGATCAATGACATTGCCTAATCTTTTAGACATCTTTACGCCATTCTTATCGAGTACTAGACCTGTAGAAACTACATTTTTATAGGCAACGCTCTTTTTGATGATCGATGATATAGCATGTAAGGTATAAAACCAACCACGGGTCTGATCCACTCCTTCACAAATAAAATCTGCTGGGTAGAAACTACCAGAGTCGACCATCTCTTTATTTTCAAAGGGATAATGAAGCTGTGCAAAGGGCATAGATCCACTGTCAAACCATACATCGATCAGGTCCAGCTCACGAGTCATTTTTTGACCCTCATCTGTTACTAAAACCACATCGTCGATATATGGTCGATGCAGGTCTTTGGGTGTCTCTTGTGAAAGTCCCAATGCTGCATTCGCTTTAGCTATTTCTTGGCTCAGGTGATCTACACTTGATATACATAGCTCTTGGCTACCGTCCTCAGTCCGCCATATCGGGAGAGGTATACCCCAATATCTTGATCGAGAAAGATTCCAATCTAAAAGATTTTCTAGCCAGTTACCAAAACGTTTTTCACCAGTATGCGCAGGTTTCCAGTTTATAGTACTATTGAGCTCTTTCATGCGATCCTTCACGGCGGATGCTTTGATAAACCAACTATCAAGTGGATAGTACAAGATAGGCTTATCCGTCCTCCAGCAATGTGGATAGTTGTGATTATACTTCTGTACGTTGAAAGCTCTATTTTCTTCTTTGAGCTTGATACTGATATCGATATCTACGCTTCTATAATCAGGTTCATCTCGATAATCTTTGACATATCGACCAGCAAAATCCGTAACCTCTTCTACAAATTTTCCTTGTTTGTCAACGAGAGTCAAAGCTCCTACTCCATATCGCTGAGCTACCCGCATATCATCTGCTCCAAATGAAGGCGCAATATGCACGATACCTGTACCGTCTTCTGTACTTACGAAGTCACCAACTAGCACTTTAAATGCTTCGCCCTCTGGCTGTACATAAGGCATTAATTGCTCATAAGACAGTAACTCAAGATCTTTTCCTTTAAACTCGGAAAGCACCTTATAAGGGATCGGTTTATCTTCAGGCTGATATGTCTCTAGATCAAGCTCCGCTTGCTCAGGTTTAAACCATTTACCGAGTAAGTCTTTTGCTAAAATTAGATTAACTCTAAGTTTAGTATATGGATTATACGTATTGATCAATACGTAATCAATCTTAGCACCTACCGCCAGCGCAGTATTTGACGGAAGGGTCCATGGAGTAGTAGTCCATGCAATACAAAAAAGATCTCCCTCACCCTTGGTATCAAATAGAAATTGTGATTTTTCATTTTGCTCTATCTTAAACTGTGCTACAGCTGAAGTATCTTTTACATCACGATAGCATCCTGGTTGATTGAGTTCATGAGAACTAAGTCCAGTACCTGCTGCAGGAGAATATGGCTGTATAGTATATCCTTTATACAGCAAGTCTTGCTCATGCATCTGAGAGAGCAACCACCAGACAGATTCGATATAGTTATTTTCAAAAGTGACATATGGCTTATCGAGATCAACCCAATATCCCATGCGACGGGTGAGGTCATCCCACATATCTTTAAACTGCATGACCGTCTCTCGGCACTTCTGATTGTATTCTTCTATGGAGATAGTTTTACCAATATCCTCTTTCGTAATACCGAGTTCTTTTTCAACTTTCAATTCTACAGGAAGACCATGGGTATCCCAGCCACCTTTACGGTCTACTCGCTTACCTTTCATGGTTTGGTACCGACAAAAAAGATCTTTGATCGTACGTGCCATTACGTGATGGATACCAGGTTTACCATTTGCTGATGGCGGTCCTTCGTAGAAAACAAAGGTATTCTCTGGATCTTTGGATTCTATACTCTTATTGAATATGTCTTCTGTCTCCCAAAAAGAGCGAATCTCTTGATCAATTTGAGGTAGGTCTAGTTGTTTAAATACGCGGTAGCTGCTCATAGTCTATATCTCCTATTTGGTGTAACAAAAAAGCGCTGACAAATCGAATCTGTCAGCGCTTCTTGCTAGTTATTTCATGCTTACAGATTCGATAATTTTTTATCAATAATACTAATTATAGAATGCTGTATTTTCATAGTGACCGCAATTTAGTGAAAAGCTTGGTAATAGTGTATGGTGAAAATTGAAAAAAGCCAATTGTGCTAACTCAATGGATTGACTAATCTTTAAAAGTCTTTTTTGGAAAGCCAAAATAGCTTGCATTTTACGTAAATAAAATTTATTTTTATACGTAAACAAATGCAGATGGACAAAAAACTAACACTAAGCCTAGATCAACAGATCATTGAACGAGCG
>JAHDGW010000042.1:0-12469 GCA_020631635.1 Saprospiraceae bacterium | reverse complement strand
TTATGCAAAGTCTAATCGTACGAGTTTGTCTAAACTGATTGAAAACTATTTAAATACGCTAACCTCCAAAAACGTTAAAAGTCCCGAGATAGAGTCAACTCCGCTAGTGGATAGTTTATGCGGGATCATTGAGCTTCCCGACGGGTTCGATTATCGAAAAGCTAGGTCTAAATATCTTTCGGAAAAATATCAATAATGAAAATTCTAATTGATACCAACGTTATCATAGACCTCTTGTCAAAAAGAGAACCATTTTATCCAGATAGCAAAAAGATTTTTGCCTTAGCAGATAGAAAAAATATAGAATTATATATTTCTACCTTAAGTATTGCTAATGCTTATTACATTTTAAATGACGTTCTCAAAATCCAGAATGCAAGAGATATTATGGGTCGATTCAAAGTATTGGTTAATTCTTTTTCATTAACGGATAAAATCATAGAATTAGCGCTTAATGATTCTAGGTTTGCTGATTTTGAAGATGCCATACAACATTATACCGCCTTCGAATCAAAATGTGAATTAATAATCACTCGAAATACCAAGGACTTCAAAAGCTCTTCACTTGCGGTATTGAGTCCTCATCAGTATATTTCTAAAAGGGAATCCGAAATGTAAAACATTACTAATTTTTAGTGAATACGGTCAACTTATTTTAGGCATTAAGAACCCGTAACCCGTAACCCGTAACCCAAACTAAACCTTCACCTTCTTCCACTTCCCTTTTCTAAAAATGACGATGGCTAAAATAGCCAGTATAGAAGAGGCAATGGATATAGAAGCATAGACCCCAATAGGGCCATAACCCAAGGTTTTCGCAAGAATGTAAGATAGAGGAATCTGAATCAACCAAAAGCAAATAAAATTTAGAACTGTAGGCGTAATCGTATCCCCCGCACCGTTGAATGCTTGTCCTATCACCATTTCGTATGCGTAGAAAATATAACCTGCTAAGATCACTTTTAGCGCTAAGCTTCCTGACTTAAGTGCTATTGGATCTTGTGTAAAAACACCGATCACATGCTCTGCCGCAATGAAGAAGATAAGGGATATCGTCGCTAAGAAAATCATATTGTAGTATGCGGCTAGCCACACGGATTTCTCCGCACGATCTGGCTGTCCGGCACCCAGGTTTTGGCCCACCAAAGAAGCAGCGGCCATCGCGACTCCCCAACCTGGTAAAATCGTAAATGCAATCACTCGCATGGCATAGGTATATCCAGCAAAAGACTCAGTACCAAAATCTGCCAAGATGCTAGCAATGAAAATCCAACTTGCTGTGGTCAACAAATGCTGCCCCGCTCCACCAATAGACATTTTCAAAATCTGAAAAATAATATCAAACTGCAATCGTAGCTTATGAACCGCCAACTTAATCAATGAATGACCATTGAACAAATGATAAAACTGGTATAATACACCTACACCACGACCGATACATGTAGCAATTGCGGCACCTTGTATACCCATCCCGGTAATAGGCCCTAGCCCAAAAATCAAAATCGGATCTAGTATAATATTGAGACCATTTGCCAGCCAAAGTGTTCGCATAGCGATATTGGCATCTCCTGCTCCACGAAAAATCGCATTATTGACGTAGAGCAACATCATAATGACGTTGAGGCCAAGAATAATCTGCGTATAGATCAATCCTGCATCCAATACTTCTTGCTGAGCACCCATCAATAGTAATAGGTCTTTCGCAAAGTAAACTCCTATGGCTCCAAGTAAGAGTGCTATAATAATCGAAATCACAATTGCTTGAAACGCAGAACTACTTGCCCCCTCATTATCCTTTTCCCCAATACGTCGAGCGACTATAGCTGTGGCAGGCATACTGAGTCCTAAGGCAACACTCATCACCACAAACATAAAGGTCTCTGTCAACCCAATTGCCGTGACTGCGGCCTCATTATCCAATCGACTGATGAAAAAAATATCAACAATGGCAAATAAAGCCTCCATCGCCATTTCTAATACAACAGGTATACTCAATAAGATCAAAGCTCGACGAATACTACCTTTTGTGAAATCTCTAGGTTTAGTTTCTAGCGAATCTCGAAGTATATCTATTATCTTTCGACTTATTGTTTTCATGAAGGTTGCAAAGATGAATATTTTGAATCAATTGCATCCTATAAATTGTTAAACTGGCATGTCTGAAAAAAGGTATTTGTGGGGTATTGATCTAGGAGGGACTAAGATCGAAGGCATCATCTTCAATGCAGAAGATCACCACGATATTTTGATAAGAACTCGTGTAGACATAGAAGCATCAAAAGGTTATGATCACATCATAGATCAGATCGGAGTATTGATAGATAAGATGACTACGCAGTCAGGAAGGTCTCCAAATACCATAGGAATGGGAACACCTGGTACCGTAGATCCGATAGATAACCTCCACAAAAATTCTAATACAACTTGCATCAATGGTAAGCCTTTTCATGCGGATCTAGAAGATCGTCTATCGATCACATTTAAAATGGCTAATGACGCTAACTGTTTTGCAATTGCAGAGGCAATACTAGGTGAAGCAGCACATTTAGATTTTGATCCCAAGGTTGTTTTTGGCGTCATCATGGGTACTGGTGTTGGCGGTGGTCTAGTCGTAGATCGCCAAATTATTGGTGGCAGACAAGGCATTGGCGGAGAATGGGGACATATGTACTTAGATCAAAGTGGTGGCAATTGCTACTGCGGTAAAGTGGGATGTACTGAGACCATCATTTCTGGCACAGGAGTGCAAAAATGGTATGCGCTTAAGTCAGGGCAACACCGATCGCTCAAAGAAATCGTAAATCGATACCGAGAGGACTCGGATATTGTTGCACGAGATGCCATGCATCGCTTATTTCACTTTTTTGGTAAAGGAATAGCTCAAGTAATCAATATACTAGATCCTGATGTTGTGGTACTAGGCGGTGGACTGAGTAATATCGAAGAACTCTATACGATTGGTGTAGAGGAAGTGAAAAAACACATATTCAATCAACGATTAGATACCAGAATTCTCAAACCTAAACTTGGAGATAGTGCCGGGGTATTTGGAGCCGCTCTTTTGACAAAAGATCAATCAATGTAGTCATGATAAATACGGAAGATTTAGCGTTTTCATATTCTAAAGAAGTCAGTTTTCAGTTTCCTGATATCAAGCTTGATGCTGGTCAAGAACTGCTACTACTAGGGCAATCTGGTGTTGGGAAAACCACATTATTGCATATCCTAGGTGGGCTATTACCACCTACATCAGGTATCATTTCAATCAACAATACCCATTTATCTACTTTGTCAAAAAGTGCTCAAGATGACTTTAGAGCCAAACACATAGGAATTATCTTTCAAAAAAATCATTTTGTACATGCACTCAATGTGCAAGAAAACATCGATCTCGTACAAAGTATTGCAGGACAAAAAGTAGATCCTAGATGGAGAGATCATCTGCTAGAAACCTTAGGTCTAAGTCATCGGGCTAAGGCAAAGATCAAAAGTCTTTCTGAAGGAGAAAAGCAACGGGTATCCATCATCAGAGCATTGATCAATAGACCTACACTCCTACTCGCGGACGAACCCACCTCTGCACTCGATGATGAAAATTGTGATCGCGTAGTCAATCTACTGCGAAAACAAACAGATGAAATCAATGCAAGCCTGATCGTAGTCACTCATGACACCAGACTCAAAGCTATATTACCCAATCAAATCATACTCTCATGAATCTACTGAAGCTAGCATGGAAAAATGTCATCCATAGACCGCTCAATTTGATATTGAGTATAATCTTATTCAGCTTGGGAATTGGGCTCATCAATTTTCTATTGATGATTAATGATCAACTGACTGAGAAATTTGATAAAAATCTCGCTGGCATAGATATGGTCATCGGTGCTAAAGGTAGTCCCTTGCAGATGATCCTTTGTAATATGTATCACATCGATAACCCCACAGGCAATGTTACGATTGACGAGGCAAAAGCATTTTTAAATCCAAAACATCCTCTCATCAAAACGGCGATACCACTATCCCTAGGAGATAGTTATAGAGCCTATCGTATAGTAGGTACTACGCATCAGTTTTTGGAATTATATAATGCTCAGGTAGCCGAAGGCAATTTATTCAGCGCATCGATGGAAGTCACGATAGGAGCCACAGTAGCTGATCTATTAGACTTAAATATCGGTGATCAATTTAGCTCGTCGCATGGATTTATGGAAGATGAAAATCTAGAACATGGTGACAGTAAACTCAGAGTTGTAGGTATACTTGCACCCACAGGGTCTGTTGCCGATCAGCTAATATTGACCTCACCCCAGACGGTATGGGATGTACATGCGCATCATGACGAGGAGCATGCTCATGACCACACTGCCATGGCACCCATTACGAGCAATACGGCACTACTCGATCACCCAGATGAGGAGATTACTTCGATCTTGGTACAATTCAAAAATAAAACGAACTTTCAAGCGCTCAATATGCCACGAGGCATCAATGATAACACCGATATGCAGGCCGCTACTCCCGCCTATGAGATCAATAAGCTATTTTCTATGATCGGTGTAGGTACACGTGCATTGGAGATGCTAGCCTATATCATTGCCCTGGTATCTGCGATAAGCATATTCATAACCTTATTCAAAAGTCTACAGGAGCGAAAATACGAACTTGCCCTGCTCCGCGTATCAGGTGCTAGCCCAGCTAAGCTCTTATCGATGGTCATATTGGAAGGTCTTATCCTTGGTATCATTGGGTATATAGTAGGTATACTCATCAGCTATATAGCATTCGCTGCGTTTGCTGGTCAGGCAGAAGCCAGTTACCGATATAGTTTCAGTATGGGTAGCTTTGGCAAAAACGAAATGATCCTGCTGGCCGTATCCATCGGTGTGGCCTTTATTGCAGCCATCATACCCGCCATACGAGCTTGGAAGACTGATATTCACGAGACTTTGGCGGCTGGGTGATTTGGATTGAGGTATGAAATTTATTAGTAAATGTTGCTGGTGTGACTGTGTTAGTAGCAATTAAGACCAATGAATGAGAATTATATCAAAACATAAAGATTATTATGATGGAATTCAATCCTTAGGTTTTGATGAAACAATCGTGTATGAAAGGAAAGAAGAAAGAAGAAAAATACCTGAATTAGAAAATTTCAATAGCTTATTCACCGAATTCATAGATTATGGTAGAACATATGAATTTTATAAAAAGCCAAGAGACTATAATGATAAATTTATTCACACTGTATTTATTCTTGGGTTCTGTGGATATATATATGTAGGAAATAAATTTGACTATATAAAAGATAAAAAACTTGCTTACTCCAAATGTTTTTATTCAGAAGGCGAAACTATAAAATTTGTAAAGGAGATTTCAAAGTCTTTTACAACAGACCAACTTACATGGAAATTAAGATTTAAAAGTTGGAATCAACGATGGCAAAAACTAAACAGAGCTAAGAAAAAACCTGAAATAGAAGACTATTTTAAATTACATAATAGAGAATTGCTGAGTAAAAAGTATCTCGAATGGTTTCATAAAATTCATGAGCCAGTTTTCCTATTTCCTACCTATCCTTTTTCTAATGAAGAAATAGATAAATTAGGATGGAATTTAGAAAGCCCTAAAAGTAATTTTGATGTCATTGTAAACCCTAATTTGAAAAAGCTAAATTTTCAAAGCCAAAAAGATGCTTATACTTGCTTTCAAGATATCCAACAATTTATTAGTGGTGTACTTGGAAATAAGGAAGACATCAAAAATAACTCAACGGATATCGAAAAAGTAAAACAACATGGATTTGATGAAAAGTATGGATTTAGGAAAAGACCAAAATGAAAAAGCTGATAACACTATGTATGATAGCATATCTACTCCTTTGTCGTAGAGACGCTACATACAATTATTCGTTGTCAGTAAGTCAAAGATTTTTAAAAGAACCAGTTGTACATAGTTAACTTTATAGTTAACTTTGAAGAGTGGAGAGTAAACGCGACATCATATTCTATAAACAGTATTTTACCAAATTCTTTGCGGAACAACCAACGATTGTTAAAGAGAAAATAGCATATGTTTTTAAAGTCGTAAGAACAGTCGAAAAGGTACCAGAAAAATTCCTTAAACACCTAACTGATACAGATGGACTTTATGAAATTAGAATAGAAGTAAAATCCAATGCTTATAGAATATTCTGTTGTTTCGATAAAGGCAAACTAATTGTTCTATTCAATGCTTTTCAAAAGAAAACACAAAGAACTGACAGAAAGGAAATTAAAAGAGCTTTAAAACTTAAAGATGAGTACTTCAAAAACAAAAAGTAAAAAACAAAGAATTATCGAAGCCAAGAATATCGATGAGCTCTTGGATGTGCAATTCGGCAAAATTGGAACTAAACGAAGAGATGATTTCGAAGAAAAGGCTCAATACTTCGTTATTTCTGAAATGCTAAAGGACGCGAGAAAAGAAGCGAACTTAACCCAAGAACAATTAGCAAATAAAGTTGGAACAAAAAAGAGCTATATTTCAAGACTTGAAAATGGCAAATGTGATATCCAGCTTTCAACCCTTTATCGAATTTTTGAAACAGGTTTAGGACGGAGAATAAATTTAATTATCGGGTGACTGAAGACCTACTGACAACAAGTGATATGATGGTCATATATCACCAATCCGACATATACTGCCAGAAAAAAGAAATCAATTCAGCAAAAATGGATGAAAACATCTACAATAAAATCGGTATAAAAAAATCCTCAAAACAGAATGAAAAAATATTCTACTTGGCTGGAGGGATAATTTTCGGAATTGGATATTTAATGCTAATTATAAATGGCTATTATCATTATAAATCAGTCGAATTCATCCAAATTGGAAGACAAGATTTAATAGCAAGATTAGGATTCTTATCTTTTGCTAATGGAATAATCTTTTATCCAACATCTATAATTTTAATTACAATTATTATTTGGATGATCAACAAAAGAGGACTAAGAGGAATGTTGAGGAAATCTCTTTTTGCAATTTTGGGATTGGTACTTCCAGGAATATTTTTTTATAGCGGATTGAAATTGAATATTTTATTTGGTCCAAAAGAAAAATGGATAATGGGAATTGCTCTTATTGCAATATCAATTTTAATATTAAAAAATAAAAGCTTAAAAATTTAAAATAAAAGAAGGCCAATAGCAACAAAGTTCATACCATACAATCCACTTTACAATAATATGGACTTATACTAAAAGAATATCTAAATTTTCCCCTGTTGAGAATTGTCCATTAATCTAAATCCATGAAAAAATTCCTAAATCAATTCGGAGGTAAAATAACTGAAGAAGATCTAGCTAGATACAAGCAGTCTAAACATTGGAAAGATGGAAAATTCCAAAATCTGGAAGAAACGAATATGGATATGCCACTACATAAAATACCTGGTGTTATCTACAAACAACTCACTAAAAAAGGACAAAAACCTGATCAGAATTTACCGATCATTCCTTTTGACAAAGCGTCTTTTCTAGCTCCGTCTGATAGAGCTAAGTTCATCTGGTATGGTCATTCGGTGATACTTATCCATATGAATAATCAGACCATACTTATAGATCCTATGCTGGGACCAGATACTACTCCAATTGCCCCTATTGCGAACAAACGTTTTTCTGAAAATAGCCTGTCATTCATCGATGATTTCCCAGAAATCGACTTGATCGTAATGACGCATGATCATTACGACCACCTAGATTATGATAGCATCCAAAAGCTAAAACATAAGACCAAGCGATATTTTGTTGCCCTTGGACTTAAAAGACATCTTGTCAAATGGGGAGTTGAAGCTGATTTAATCTCCGAATTTGATTGGTGGGAAGAGATGAGCTTTAATGGAATTGAGATAACATTTACGCCGACTCGTCATTTTTCAGGACGTGGATTGACGGACCGAGCCAAATGCCTCTGGGGAGGTTGGGTATTTAAGACTCCACACGAAAATATATGGTTTAGCGGAGATGGTGGCTATGGCAAGCATTTCAAAACCATCGGAGATCGTTTGGGACCATTCGATTTTGCATTTATGGAATGCGGGCAATATAACGATGATTGGCATCCAATCCATATGTTTCCAAACGAAAGTATACAAGCGGCCATAGACGCCCGTGCTCAAAAAGTAATGCCCGTCCATTGGGCAGGTTTTGCACTTTCATACCAACATACTTGGACTGGACCGGCCGAGGAATTTGTCAAAAATGCTAATCTTAAGAACGTAGAGTATTCATTACCTCGATTGGGTCAACTATTTAGTCATGTCGAAGATATCCAAGAAAAGTGGTGGGTATAATGTTTTATGACCATGGAGATAACTCATATTTCTCTACCTTCGATCTACCATGAACCAACACTTCAAATCCGTCATATTGCATCATACCAGCGCAACCGATCTATATGAGAAAGAAGTGATACAAGAGTTGTGGAGTGGGTACGGCAAAATATCAAGAATCAAACTACTAGGCTCGTCTATTGACAGTGTAATCGTCAAACATGTACAGCTTCCAAAATCCAAGAATCATCCTCGCGGATGGAATACTGATATAGGTCATCAACGCAAGCTCAAATCTTATCAAGTAGAGACCCACTGGTATCAAAATTATAGTAAAATAAGCAAGGCTAGACTTCCATATTGCCTAGCGATAGAATCACATGACGGTGAGGTATTGATGGTATTAGAGGATCTGGATCTAGCAGGATTTCCATTACGTAAGCATAGCCTTAGCTGGGCAGAAATGACTATTTGTTTGAAATGGTTAGCAGAGTTTCATGCGAGTTTTATAGGAGTGGAACCCGATGGGCTATGGAATATCGGCACCTACTGGCATCTAGAGACTAGACCTCAAGAATTGGAAATTTTGGAAGATAAAAGACTCAAGAATGCAGCAACATCTATTGATCAAAAACTAAATGAATGCCGCTACAAAACGCTAGTCCATGGTGATGCAAAGTTGGCAAACTTTTGTTTTAGCCATGATGGTAACGTAGCGGGTGTTGACTTTCAGTATGTTGGTGGTGGATGCGGTATGAAAGACTTGGCATATTTCATAGGAAGTTGTTTGAATGAAAAAGATTGTGAGCGATTGGAGCAACAGATTTTGGATTCATATTTTGAATTTCTACAAGCAGCGCTCGATGAGCCCAATCAAGAACTAGAGGCAGAATGGCGATCACTCTATCGAGTGGCATGGGCGGATTTTCATCGTTTTCTGAAAGGCTGGAGCCCAGGGCACTGGAAGATCAACAGTTATAGCGAACGCATCACCCGTGAAGTCATTGAAAATATATAATGGTGGACTTTAAGAAACTTTGTGATATAGCTATTGAAGCTACTCAAGCGGCAGGAGCAATCATAAGTCAACACATGGATCATGGTATTGAGGTGCATGAAAAACAAACCGGCTCAAGTTTGGCTTCTCAAGTAGTCACCGAAGTAGATCGACAATGTGAAAAAGCAATCATTGATATCCTCACCCCAAGCTATAAAGAGTATGATCTTGCCCTCCTCTCCGAAGAAACAGAAGATGATGGCAGCAGATTTACCAAAGATTACTTTTGGTGTATCGACCCCATGGATGGCACCCTACCCTTTATCCATAAAAAACCTGGTTTTTCGGTATCTGTTGCCTTAGTTGCCAAAGATGGAACTCCCCAACTAGGCGTAGTCTTAGATCCTAGTACTAAGAATATATATCATGCTATCCAGGGGATGGGAGCATATAAAAACCATCGTCCGTGGACAATCACATCTAAGAATAACTTTCTTACTTATGTCACCGATAAAAGACTAATAGACACTCCTAATAGTCAATCAATCAAGGAATTATTAAAAGACATACAGCTCAAACATAAACTTGTGGACATCAAAGAAATGCATGGTGGAGGTGCGGTATTAAACGCTATACGAGTATTAGAACATGGACCAGCCGTAATGATAAAATTACCTAAAACAGAAGAAGGTGGAGGATGCATCTGGGACTATGCGGCAACAGTTTGTATATTTCATGAATTCAATAAACAGGCATCTAGCTATCATGGTGATAAATTAGATTTGAATAAGAAAGACGGTGCTTACATGAATGAGGTTGGGGTATATTTTGAAAATCTTTGATCTGTTTTGGGCTATCTGTTGACTTAAATTCAAATTCTACATAACTTGCGAACAAAATGAGAAATACATATTTACATACTGCTTGTTGTTGCTGTTTTCCATTGCGTAAATGGAGCAGAGTACGGCATATGTAATTAGTTATATATAATTAAAGAAATATCAAAGCCTTCTCGCTCACGTGAGAGGGCTTTTTTTATGACCCTTAGAATCAAATAAAATGAAAATTTACGTCATCCATGAAAACGAAGATTGGTTAGTATCTCTCAGAGCAGCTTTTGAAAAACTGAATGTACCATACGAAGAATGGTTTATCAATGATCTTTTGCTGGACTTAAACTCTACCCCACCTGAGGGTATTTTTTATAATCGGATGAGTGCTTCTGCCCATACCAGAGACCATCGATATGCTCCTGAGATGACCGCCAATATATTAGCATGGCTAGGGCGACACGGGCGCAAGGTCGTCAATGGACGTAAAGCACTACAGCTAGAACTTAGAAAATCAGAGCAGTACCTAGCACTTCAGCAGTTTAATATACCTCATCCTAAGACTGTGATCTCAAATCATGTAGAATCGTTATCCAAAGCTGTTGATCAATTAGATACCTTTCCTTTTATACTGAAACCCAACAGAGGTGGTAAAGGCACCGGAGTACAACTTTTCCATACTAAGGAGAGCTTATTACAATCCATTGAAAATAACCAAATCGGAGAGTCATTGGATGGTATCTGGTTAGTACAAGAATATATCGAACCGGTGAATGGACGTATCGTAAGAGCAGAGTTTGTAGGTGGCAAGATGATCTATGCGGTGAGTATAGATGCACAAAATGGCTTCGAGTTATGTCCTGCTGATTCCTGCAATATCGAAGATGCTTTTTGCCCCGCCAATCATGAAGAATCTTCTTCTAAGTTCGTTATCCTAGATGATTATCAAAATGAACATATAAACCAATACAAAGCTTTTCTTGAGTCTAATGATATTGGAATTGGAGCATTAGAGTATGTCGAAGATGCTAGCGGAACTAAGTGGGTATATGATGTCAATACCAATACGAACTATAACTCAAAAGCGGAGCAAACTTCCGAGACAAAGAAAGAAGGTATGCTTGAAATTGCCAAGTATCTAGAGCAAGAATTGAGTAAGGTATATGATCTGAATCCTGAATATACTTAAGAAAAAGAGTAGAGTATTTTAAAGCTTCGAAAATAGCTGGCACAACTAATTTCTGATTATCAATTTACTATAAACTTCGATGGAATATGCATATAATATACGTGCATATCAAGAATTACCATTTTTAACCCCGCCTTAAAACTCCAATTATCAGAAAAGGCTTTTCTTTGTAGCAATGAAATGGA
Source organism: Saprospiraceae bacterium (assembly GCA_020631635.1). GTDB lineage: Bacteria > Bacteroidota > Bacteroidia > Chitinophagales > Saprospiraceae > JAHDGW01. The sequence goes on along the minus strand of JAHDGW010000042.1, from coordinate 957 downwards.
TTTCTTTCATACTATCATTAGGTTTATGTATCTCGAGTAGCAATGCACAGGTTGACTTTAAGTCTGATAATGTCTGGAGTACATTGAGTATGGTGGAGTTTAAACAAAGCTACGATGATGTATATGGCATCCTTGTAGAGAAAGCGGAAGTAAGTCCTATCGCCATGGCACTCAATGGTAAAGAAATAGAAGTGGAAGGCTACATCATCCCGCTGACTGGGAAAGTTGGTCAAAGTCATTTCATGCTTTCGGCACTACCTCAAAACATCTGTTTCTTTTGTGGAGGTGCAGGTCCTGAGACGGCTATGGAAGTCTACATGAAAGGAGAAACCAAAATGGAGTACTCCGACCAAAAAGTAAAGGTTAGAGGAATTCTGAACATAAATGCTAAAGATGCTTTAAGCTTACTATATACTTTGCGAGAAGCCGAAAAAATATAACTATGACACGATTATTAATTATCATACTATCCTTAACTATTGTCTTCACAGCTGCTGCACAAACCAAGCAAGCTCCTGAAGAAAATATGTGGAAGACTCTCTCTAAGATCACTTACAAAAAGGAATTTGATGAGATCATGGGATTTAAAATAGATAAGCCAGTATTCAGCGATCGAGTCAAAAAATTCGATGGGGAAGAAATCACCATTTCAGGATATATCATCCCTGTAGAAGGTTATAAATCTCATAAAGAATTCATCTTTTCTGCTTTCCCATACAATATGTGCTTCTTCTGCGGAGGTGCGGGCCCCGAAACAGTTATGGAAGTCATGGCTGCTGAGCCCGTAAAGTTTACAGCCGAAGCAGTCGTACTAAAAGGTAAACTGGAACTCAATCCTGATGACATCAATCGACTCATGTATATCATGACGGATGCTGTTTTGGTGAAGGAGTAGCATTTTCCTAGATGTTAGATGTTAGATGTTAGATGTTAGATGTTAGATGTTAGATGTTAGAT
>JAHDGW010000041.1:13143-16367 GCA_020631635.1 Saprospiraceae bacterium | reverse complement strand
AGTTCATCAAGGTATAGAGCTAGGTATAGAAAGAGAGTTAGCTGGAGGATTCAAGATGGAAGCAGTTGCCATGCTAGGTGACTATTACTATGCAGATCGACCTGTGGCTACTATTTCTCAAGACAACAATGCAGATTTGTTATTTACTGATCGCACGGTCTATCTCAAGAATTATAAGGTGACGGGTTCACCACAAAAAGCATTTACTGTAGGCTTAGATTACAACTCTCCGAAGTTTTGGTTTGCGACAATCAACTTCAACTACTTTGATGATATTTATATCAATACCAATCCTGACCGCAGAACAGAAGCTGGGGTAGAAGGAGTGGACAGAGATGAAAATCCAGAACTCTGGAATCAAATCATAGCACAAGAGAAAGTAGATGGTCAGTTTACCCTAGATATTTTTGGAGGTAAGTCTTTCAAATTCGGAGACTACTTTGTCAATCTGACTTTGGGAGTCAGCAATATTCTCAATAATACTGATTTTATAACCAATGGATTTGAGCAACTACGTTTTGATTACGAAACGAAGGATGTCAATAGATTTCAAAACAGATACTACTATAGCTTCGGGACTAATTATTTCGTTCAAGCTAGTCTTAGATATTAATACCAAATAGAAATAAAGTTTATTCAATGAAAAGAATATTTCAATCGCCTATGAATGTGCTCTCCTTATTGCTATTGTTCACTTTAGGGCTGGGGTCATGTGTAGATAAAGAATTTGACGAACCACCGTTCACAAGTACCAATGTGGATCCTGAGTTAGATATTCCTACCGTGTCAGTTAGTGATATATTGTCGAGATGGTCTCCAGGTGACTATGTAGAGATTACTGATGATGTAGCCATGGAGGCGGTAGTAGTAGCTGATGATGAATCAGGTAATTTCTACAAGACCTTAGTCGTATCAGATAGTTTAGGACAAGCCGGAATCTCGATCATTATCGATGATTTTGATTTATTCAATACATATCCTGTAGGTCGTAAGATTTTCGTAAAAGTTAATGGCTTATATGTCGGAGATAATCGTGGTCTACCTCAGTTGGGTACGGCACCCGTGCAGGATGGTAATTTTACCAACCTAGGTAGAATACCTGCGGCATTAAAAGAGGAAATCATTTTACCAGGAAAAAGAAATGTCAATTTTACGATCAAGGATAAGACACTTTCTCAGTTAGGTATCAATGACTACAATACGCTTGTCCGCATTCAAGGCTTAGAGTTCACGGCCAATTCGCTAGGAGACACATATGCTAATTTTCAAGATCCAGTTAGTGGAGTCAATCATAATCTTACAGACTGTGATGATAATCGCATCATCATTAGGAATAGCGATTATGCCACATTTGCAAGAGATATGATCCCTGAAGGTAACGGATCTATCGTAGCAGTATTCAGTGTTTTCGGGAACGATAGTCAGTTATTTATAAGAGATACGGATGACATCAACTTTACTGGAGATCGTTGTAGCGGTGGCAATACTGGAGGTGGTGATCAAGTAAGTATACAGTCGCTAAGACAGGCGTATGCCTCTGGGACTACTACACCGCCAGAAGGATATGTACAAGGCGTAGTGATCAGCGATCGTAGTACAGGTAATTTTCAAGACCAAAATATGGTACTTCAAGATGGAGATTTTGGTATCACCGTAAGATTTTGGGATGGTCATTCATATGATTTAGGAGACGAAGTGAGAGTTGATTTGGCGGGTACAGAATTAGGAGAGTTTAGAGGATTAGTACAACTTTCTAGTGTCGAGCTAGACAATGCAAGTAATCAAGGTAGTTCTAGTCTGCCCACCCCCAAAGAAGTATCGGTAAGTGAATTGCTTGCAGATAACGATCTGCAGTCTACTCGAGTATTGATAAAAGATGCCACTATAGGAGGAGACGCTCAGTTCGGTTTCAATGATGTGACTGATAATACTGGCACTATTGACTTCTTTACGTTCTCTGGAGCATCATTTGCAAGTCAAAATGTACCTACTGGATCAGTAGATATCACAGCAATAGCTTCGCGATATGATGATCCACAAATACTCGTAAATGATGCCGATGACGTATCAGGTGGTGGTGGAAATACAGGAGGCTCGGATTGTGATCAAGCAACCGGAGAAATATCGCTGGAAGACCTAAGGTGTAAATGGGCCGACGGTGATGCTAATATTGCTGATAATACAATCTCAGGAATCATAATTTCCGATCGAGAAGGTGGTAATATCAATAACCAAAATATTCAAATTCAAAACGGTGAATATGGTATTGTAGTACGATTTGATGAGCAACATGGTTTTGCGATGGGACTTGAGGTATCCATTGATGTATCCAACCTTGAGCTAAGTGAGTTTAATGGTATTTTACAAATCAATGGTGTCATGTTAGATGCAGTGACCGTTATGGGGCAAGGTACTATACCTACTCCGCGATCTGCAACTATTCAAGAAGTCATTAATAATTCTGAAGCTTGGGAATCTACCTTGGTTGTGATAGATGATGTACAAGTATCAGGTGGAAGTACCTGGGGAGAGGCGAATACTTTGACTGATGACAGTGGTTCAATAGGTACCTTCACTAGTGGATTTGCAACGTTCAGTGATAGTTCAGTACCTACAGGTTCAGTAGAACTCACGGGTATTATTGGTCAATTTAATGATCCACAGATATTGATAAGAAATTTGGATGATGTGAATTAAAAAATTGAATACCAAATAAAAATGTATAGCCCTGCAGTATTTAGATGCTGCAGGGCTTTTTTCATAAATAATTATTAAATCTCCAGAATTTACAATCTTTCATATACGGAAAGCATTATTGTATATGGATAAATATGTAAGACTTATGAATAAAATACTTTTTTCACTATTGATTTTTTCAATAGCAGCAACTACAAGTTTTGCTCAGAAATTCAGCAATACTAAAGAAGAATATAAAGCTCAGTATGAAAAGAATATTAGAAAATCGAGGATCAATGGCGTATATATACCAAAAGATCTAGACGAAGCCTTTGAGGAGCTCTCAGCGCTAAGTACAGAGAAAGACAGGGCTAAGTTTATTATGGGTGATGAAGATCTTGTGGCTGAGCGATTGATCAAGGGCCTAGGACAATGGATGATTGTAAATTGGAATTTTTATGAGGGTTCGAGGTTATCGCATCGAGTGAAAGAATTAGGATTGTCACATCCAGATGATATTGCAGAGCTCATCATTAGGCTGTATCATC
>JAHDGW010000041.1:9446-13133 GCA_020631635.1 Saprospiraceae bacterium | reverse complement strand
CAAACTCAATAGCAAACCATTGGAAATGACTCCACTTATTCAAAAAATTGCTATGAATAGAAAAAGAATTTTAGATAAGAATAGGGAGGTAATCAGTACAGAAACACGGAGTACTAGAGGGTGATTTGAACTCATTCAAAAAATGCATCACAACTCGTTTAAAATGGTAATAATTTGATCTTACCAAAAGATTGAAAGATAATTTATCTAGATTTGAGCGCAACATTGTTTCTGTACAATGTATTTGAAGTAAGAAAAAACTATCAGCACTATGGCTAAGAATCTACTTATAGTAGAGTCGCCTGCAAAGGCCAAAACTATCGAAAAATATCTGGGGAAAGACTTTATTGTGAAATCTAGTTACGGGCATATCCGAGATCTAGATAAAGGTAAAAAGGGAATTGATATAGAAAATGATTTCAATCCATCATATGTGGTTTCACCAGAAAAACAAGATGTAGTAAAGACACTGAAAAACGCCGCTAAGAAAGTACAAGAAGTATGGCTCGCGACGGATGAAGATCGAGAAGGAGAGGCCATCTCATGGCATATTTGTGAGGTATTGGATTTACCCGTGGAGACCACCAAGCGTATTGTTTTTAGAGAGATTACTAAGCCAGCCGTTAATAAGGCTATAGAAAAGCCTCGACTAGTAGATGTTGATCTCGTCAATGCGCAGCAAGCAAGACGTATACTAGATCGACTAGTCGGTTTTGAACTTTCAGAGACCCTATGGCGCAAAGTAAGAGGTAAGCTATCGGCAGGAAGAGTACAATCCGTCGCTGTAAAACTTGTGGTAGATAAAGAAAAAGAAATCAAATCATTTGATTCGCAACCTTATTTCAAAGTCGTTGCGATATTCAATGTGAAAAATGCACAAGGACAAATAGTAGAACTAAAATCAGACCTCAATAAAAGACTTGAGACTAAGGATGATGTATTAAAACTGCTCAATCTGTGTAAGTCAGGAGACTTCACCATACAGAGTATCAAGAAAAAACCGCTAAAGCGGAAGCCTGCGCCACCATTTACTACAAGTACCTTACAGCAAGAGGCGAGTAAAAAAATGGGCTTTGCCGTAAGACGTACTATGAGCGCTGCTCAGAAGCTCTATGAGCAAGGTATGATTACATATATGAGAACAGATTCTACCAATTTGAGTGAGCTGGCTATAGGAAATATGGCAACAGAAATCACCAACTTATTTGGTGAATCATATTTAGAGACCAGAAGATATAAATCTAAAAAAGAAAATGCGCAAGAGGCGCATGAGGCTATCAGACCGACCTATTTTCAAAGACAGAATGTGACAGGGGATAGTGACATGCAGAGACTTTATGAGCTCATCTGGAAAAGAACTATGGCAAGCCAGATGGCGCCCGCTCAATTAGAAAAAACAACGGTAGAAATTAGCAATATCAATGCTCCTAGCGATATATTCAAGGCAGAAGGAGAGGTGTTGAAGTTTGATGGTTTTCTCAAAGTGTATATGGAGGCTAAAGATGAAGATGATGAATCAGAAGCAAAAGGTATATTACCACCGCTAAATGAAGGTCAGGTACTTGATCTTAATAAAATCAATAGTAGAGAGCAATTTACAAGACCTCCTGCAAGATATACAGAAGCAACTTTAGTCAAAAAGTTAGAGGAATTGGGCATCGGTAGACCTTCTACATATGCACCTACGATTTCTAAAATTATGGAAAAGGCCAGAGGCTATGTGACCAAAGAAAGTAGAGAAGGACACGAACGAAAATATCAATCCATTATATTGAAAAGTGGAGATATTAAGGAGAGTATAGAGACTGAGATTACAGGCGCTACTAGCAATCGCTTATATGCGAGTGATATCGGTATTATCGTCACTAATTTCCTGTCAGAGCATTTCTCTGGAATCATGGATTATAAGTTTACTGCAGGTGTCGAAGATCAATTAGATAAGATTGCTTCGGGTAAAGATGAGTGGCGTAAAACCATCAAAGATTTTTATCAACCATTCCATGAGACGGTCAAAGAGACAATAGAAAACGCTGAGAGAGCAAAGGGGCTCAGAGAGTTAGGTAAAGACCCAGAGACAGGACATACCGTACTGACTCAGATGACTAGATTTGGTCCGGTGGTACAGATAGGTACCCGAGAAGAAGTAGGCGAGGAGGGCAAACCAAAGTTTGCCAGCTTAAAGCCAGGACAATCTATGGAGTCTGTAACCTACGAGGAGGCCATGGACTTATTTCAGCTACCTAAAACACTTGGAGAATACGAAGGTAAACCAGTCGATGTAGCAAGGGGTCGCTATGGACCCTATGTCAAGTTTGATGAAAAATTTGTCTCCTTGCCCAGAGGAATGGATCCTTTAGAGTTGGAGCTAGATAAGGCTATAGAACTCATCGAGGCGAAAAGAAAAGAAGATGCCCCTATCGGTACGTATGATGGTGAAGATATCACTCAAGGTAAAGGTAGGTTTGGTCCATTTATAAAATGGAATGGATTCTTTATCAATATTCCGAAAAGGTTTGACCCTAGTAACTTGAGTATGGAGGATTGTAAGGAGTTGATAGAGGCAAAAAAAACAAAAGAAGCTAATCGCTATATCAAGCAATGGCCCAAAGAAAAATTGGCCCTAGAGAATGGTCGTTGGGGGCCTTTCATCAGACAAGGGAAAAAGAGTATCGCTCTGCCCAAGATAGATGGTAAAAGACTGCAGCAAGAGCATGTAGAAGACCTTACTTTGGAAGATGTAATAACTCTACTCGATGGCAAAATGCCAGAAGCACTTAAAGGTTTGAAGCTAAAATAAGATCGGCAACTTGAGCAGATATATCTTGCTCTCGTAAGATTGTATTAAGATATTGATAGTCCTCTAGCATTGCTTGAGGACTATTTTTTATAGCCTCATAGGTATCTATTAACGTATCTGCTCTTAGATCTTCTTGAATCAACTCGGGTATAGCTGGTTTATCTAGTATCAAATTGACTAGAGAAATATACTTAAGATCTATCAATCTACGAGCAATCCATATGGAGATAACTGAGCCTCGATAGCATACGATCTGTGGTATACCATATAAGGCTGTCTCTAATGTTGCAGTTCCCGAACTTACAAAGGCAAAGTTTGAATGAGATAAGACTTTGTCGATGGAATCAAATTCTAAATCTTTATGACCATATTCGTGATATACGGACGCTGGTATATGCGGTGCCTTGGCGATGATGTAGCTTTTAGATGATTTCTTACATGCCTCTATCATGACGGGTAGTATTCGCTTTATTTCTTGTACTCGACTACCAGGTAATAGGGCTATGTCATAGGACTTTTCTCCATGGGTAGCAATTGATATTTCTTCTGTCAAAGGATGACCGTAATAATGCGCTTCTATACCTCGATCATGGAAATATTCTTTTTCAAAAGGAAGAATGACAACTAACTCATCAATGTTTTTTCTGATGGTCTCGATCCTCTTTTTTTTCCAAGCCCATACCTGAGGGGCAATGTAGTATATCGTTTTGTAGTTTTTGGATTTACACCATTTAGCCATGCGTAAATTAAATCCCGGATAATCGACAAAAACAACAATGTCAGGATCAAAAGACTCCATATGGGATTTACATAGTTTGAAGTTTTTGTAAATGGTGAAAATGTTGAGTAATACTTCAACAAAACCCATAAAGGCAAGATCTTTATAGTGT
>JAHDGW010000041.1:0-9436 GCA_020631635.1 Saprospiraceae bacterium | reverse complement strand
TGATAGCCCCGGCCTGTGACATACGGTCACCTCCCCATGCTTCGATTTTGATATTGAGATCTTTAGCTTTAAGATGCTTAATGACCTTACTGGCATGTATATCTCCGGAGAGCTCTCCTGCTATGAAAAATACTTTCATTGACTTACCTATTGAAAAAGCAAAGAACTGTAAGTGTATACCCACCAAGCGACGTAGCCTAATGTAGGGAAGATCATACCTCGTAGCGCATTATCAAGTTTTTTGATTTTAAAAATATTGACAGGGATAAGATTACAGCATATACCCAAGAGCCATAATGTTTTTCTTCTGCTGAGATCAGTACTCGATGAGGTGGCATCCATTACGCCGGCGTATGTCAGCATATCAAAAATATATGATACCAAGGCAAAACCGATGATCGGACATGCCATACCTACTGCTAATCCTACTAAAAATTTATCTATTTTCATACGACGCTATTGTGCAAGATAGTTGATCTCATCGATTTTAGCATGATCAGTCAGATCTTGTATACAAGGTACTACTGATACATATCCATCTTTCAGTGCATTGAGGTCTGACCGTGGATCATCTGTAGAAGCCTCAAATCTACCAGCTAACCAATAATATCGTTGTTCTCTCGGATCTTTAGATTCTTGAAAATCCTCAACCCAATTTCCCTCACCTTGAGTACAGACTTTGATACCTTTTATCTCTGCTGTTTTAAGATCCGGAATATTTACATTCAGTAACTTGATGTCACTATTCTTAGTGTCCAGTACTTTACTGATAATCTGCTCAGATGCCCACGAAGCACCGCTAAAATCTGCATCATGGTCAAAATTGAGTAGACTAAATCCTATGGAAGGTATCCCAGACAGGCTAGCTTCTCTAGCCGCAGACATAGTGCCTGAGTATATGATATTTATACTTGCGTTGCTACCGTGGTTGATACCACTGATACAGAGGTCTATTTTCCGATCTTTTAGCAATACATTCTTAGCTAGTTTTACGCAGTCTGCCGGTGTACCAGTACATTCAAATGCATCTACACCTTCAAATACGTCAACTTTATGTATTCTTATGGGATCTACGATTGTAATAGCATGACCTTGGCCTGATTGAGGTTTATTTGGGGCAACCACCACGACATCACCAAATTTTTTAGCCACCTTCACAAGTGATTTTATTCCTTTAGCTAAAATACCGTCATCGTTAGTTACTAAAATCAAAGGTCTTTGCATCATTATAATTTTAATATTCAAAGGTAATTAGAAAGGAACTTGTTTTTCTCTTTGTCGTGTCAAAACAATTTTACTCATGGCATGTTTTTTTATCATCAATAGAAGAAGATGAAGCGCAAAAAAGGATTATTGGTAGTCAATTTAGGGACACCAGATGCACCCTCTAGAGGAGCTGTTTATCGTTACTTAAAAGAATTTTTGACCGACGGTAGAGTGATTGATTATCCTTGGCTGCCGAGAAATCTTCTAGTAAGAGGTATCATAGCTCCTTTTCGGTCAGGTAGCTCTGCTAAGTTATATCAACGATTGTGGACTCCTGAAGGATCACCGCTAAAGATATATGGTTATCAGGTGGTAGATGAGCTGCGAAAAATAATGCCTGATTATACTATTGAACTTGGTATGCGATATCAAAGCCCAAGCATGGAGTCTGCAGTGGAAAATTTACTAGCGCAAAATGTAACTGATATAGTCGTATTTCCTATGTTCCCTCAATATGCCTCGGCAACGACGGGCTCTGTACATGAGGAAGTAATGCGAATACTTAAGACGAAACAGAATATACCGAATGTAAATTTGATTAATTCATATCACGATCATCCTGCGATTATAGATGTATTTGCAAAAAATGCACAGCAATTTGATTTGGATAGCTATGATCACTTTATATTTAGCTTCCATGGAATCCCTCAGCGACAATTGCGTAAAGCGGATAGCTGCAACCACTGTTTGAAAAAAGAGAATTGCTGCTGGACCTTATCTCAAGACAATCAATTTTGCTATAGTGCTCAATGTCATGGTACCGCTCAAGCTATCGCGGATAAGCTCGGATTTACAAGAGAGCAATATACGATCAGTTTCCAATCTCGACTAGGTCCTGAGCAGTGGACTCAGCCATATACCAGCAAGATTATTGAAGAACAATTAGAGCACGGACATAAAAAGTTATTGGTATTTTCTCCAGCTTTTGTGTCAGATTGCCTTGAGACTACCATCGAGATAGGGTATGAATATAAAGAAGAATTTATGGAAGACGGTGGAGAAGTATTAGACCTCGTCCCCAGTCTCAATGCAGACCCTAAATGGATCAACGCTATCAAAGATATTGTCTATGATTATGCAGGTAGTACGGCCAGTATGGTTTGATTGCCTTTCACTATATCATCAATATTTACCTTGATATCAGAGCCTAAGGGTAGCATTATATCTACTCGTGAACCAAATTTGATAAAACCATATTCTTGTCCTTGTGTATATTGCTGACCTACTTTAGCATAGTTTACTATTCTTCTAGCTAGAGCACCTGCGATCTGACGCAATAGTATGGTATGCTTCCCATTGTTGACAGTGACCGTAGTTCGTTCGTTTTCTGTAGATGACTTTGGGTGCCAAGCAACGAGATACTTCCCTTTATGGTATTTACTGTATTCTACAGTGCCAGCAACAGGCATACGATTGACATGGACATTGAGGGGTGACATAAAAACACTTATCTGTATCACATCCCGCTTTAGAGTTTCTTCTTCGTGTTTTTGTTCTATGACTACGACCTTGCCGTCGGCAGGAGCATAGATGAGATTGTTATCTCTTTTAGTAACTATTCTCTCAGGGTTACGAAAGAAAGACAATAGAAAAATATAAAATGCTACAGACAATATTGCGGTACATATAAAAACTGTAAATCCACCAAAGTTATATGCGGCTAGCGAGATTGCTAGTAAGAATACAAAAGCTAGTATTAGAGTAGGGAAGCCTTCTTTGTGAATATTCATATAAAGTATATCTGAAAAGCAAGTATGAAAATCAAAACATAAATAAAACTATCAAAACGATCCCAAAATCCACCATGTCCAGGTAGTAAAGTCCCAGAGTCTTTTACGCCGTAATATCTTTTTATAGAAGATTGTACAAGATCTCCTACTGATCCGAATAACCATACAATAGTTGCCATCATGAGTAATTGACTCCAAGGCACGGAAAAGAAAAATGACATCAGTAAGGCAAGCATCATCGTCAATACACCACCTCCAACAAATCCTTCTACCGTTTTATTTGGAGATATTTTAGGAGCCAACTTTCTTTTACCTAATGCCCGACCAGAGAAGTAAGCAAATGAATCATTAGACCATATCAATAGTATGATAATAAACACTAGATAGTTGGACGCTTGATAATTTTTTACTAGATAACTCATCAATAATGAGATAGGTAAGGCAAATGCCCCAAAAGCATAGAAAAAACCAATTTTCGAGTGCAGTGTTCTCCATGAGTCTATCTTCATGGCAAAAATCGCAAATACCGAAACAAACAAGGAGAGCAACACTAATAGGTCTGTATGATGGAATGAGTGATGGGATGTGGCGCTACTGATCAACAATATCATAATCAATGGGATACAGTAAGCAAAAAATCCTGATAGTCCAGTCATTATCAAGTACTCCGCGGCCGCGAATGTACCAACAATGAGTAGTAAAAGAAGCTGTCCATACAATCCGATACTCAGTAAGGTTAACATGACGGCAGCGAAAATAATTGCAGTTATTATTCTTTGTCTGAGGTCGTTGGACTTTTGTACAAGTTTTGTCATATAATAATGATCAGCTATGGCTTTTGCCTGCGCCTATTGTATTTTAGTGCAAATAAAATCAATTAAACTGTGAAAACATGACGAAGCTCAGTGTCAATATTAACAAGATTGCATTAATCAGAAATTCAAGAGGTTCAAATCTTCCTAATTTGGAGAAGGTAGCTTTAGATTGTGAACAGTTTGGAGCAGACGGTATCACTATACATCCTAGACCCGATGAAAGACATATCAGATACGATGACCTTTCGATATTGAAGTCTTGTGTCACCACAGAATTTAACATTGAGGGGTATCCTTCTAAAAAATTTATGGAAGAGGTAATTCGCGTTCGTCCTCATCAATGTACACTTGTACCGGATCCACCAGGAGTTCTCACCAGTGATAGAGGATGGCAAATAAAAGAGGAGGGAAGTTTTTTAAAAGAAATAATTTCTGAATTAAAAGAACATGGGATCCGAGTCTCTCTTTTTGTAAACGCTGATGGGCGGGAAGTAATGAATGCAAAAGAAGTAGGGGCGGATAGGGTTGAATTATATACTGGAGATTATGCAAGACATTTTCATAATGATAGGGACAAGGCTATATTTAATCATATAGAGGCGTCACGTATTGCCGGAGAGTGCAGACTAGGCTTAAACGCAGGTCATGATTTAAATCTTAATAATTTGTCATTCTATGCAAGCAGCGTTTACAACCTAAAAGAAGTTTCTATTGGGCATGCATTAGTCTGTGACAGCATCTACTATGGATTAAAGAATGTTATACAGATGTATAAAAGGTGTCTAGACTAAATTTTTGCTACTTAATGAAGTATTTTATCTACCAACGTGAGTTAATGATAGATTGAAAAAATGCTAACTAATTAATTCTTTTTTGTTAACATTGCGTTAAGATCACTAAACCAGGAATCTCAGGGTTCCGTATTTTAAAAATCTAAATCGAAATTAGTATGAAAAAACTTTCATTGCTACTGTTTATGGTATTCGCTACTGTAAGCATAGCATTGTCCCAAAAAACAGTAACAGGTACTGTTACTGATGACACGGGCGAGGCACTCATCGGTGCGAATGTCTTAGTTAAAGGCACGAACGATGGTACCATCACAGACATTGATGGAAATTATTCTGTTGAGGTATCAGGAGATGATGCTGTATTAGAAATTACTTACACAGGTTACAACACGAAAGAAATGGCGGTTGCAGGTCAATCTGTAATTAACATCGTACTTTCTGAGGGTGTTCAACTCGGTGAGCTTGTTGTAACAGGACTTGGTATCAAAAAAGAGAAAAAAGCTCTTGGGTATGCCGTTACTACAATTGGGTCTGCGGATATCAACCTCAAGCCAGAGGGTGATGTAAGTAGAATTCTTCGTGGAAAAGTTCCTGGTGTAGATATTACTTCTACTTCAGGTTTGGCAGGGTCAGGTACCAATGTAATTATTAGAGGTTACTCTTCTATTACAGGTAACAACCAACCTTTATTCGTTGTTGATGGTGTTCCTTTTAATGCCGATACTAACAGTGATAGAGGATTTACATCTGGTGGTGCTTCAGCATCTTCTAGATTCCTTGATCTTGATCCTAACAGTATCAAAGAAGTATCTGTACTTAAAGGTCTTAGTGCAACTGTATTATACGGTGAAGCTGGACGTAATGGTGTTGTACTTGTTACAACTAAAGGTGGAGATATCGGAGAAGTTGATAAAGGAATGGAAGTTTCTGTTAATCAATCAATCTTTGCTACACAGATAGGTGGTGTACCAGAAACTCAGCAAGTATATGGTAACGGATGGCAAAATGATGCCTCTAATGCATTCTCTAACTGGGGAGCACCATTCGGTGGAACTCAAGAGTTTAATACACATATCAATGCGATTACGGATGGTTCTGGTAGATATCAGTTAGATACGGATGGTACAATCGTACACCCGTACTCTTTCACCAATTTTATTGATGCTTTTCCAGATCTTAACGGTCAGAGAATTCCATGGCAAGCTCAAAACAGTTTGGAAGAATTCCTTGGTGGTACAGGAACGACGAATATTACATCGCTTAACATCAAAAATCAACTTGGTGCTAACGGTGCAATCAACTTCAACTATGGTTTCACCAATGATGAAGGATTTATTCCGAATAATGAATTACAAAGACACAACTTTGGTCTTGGTGTAAGAACTGAATTAGGTAATGGTATTAAGCTTAAGGGTACATTTAACTATTCTACATTGGATAGAAGTACTCCTCCTGCAACTCCTATTTATAGTTCAAACCCTATTGATGGAGCTTCGTTATTCTCTAACGTACTGTATACGCCTATTAGTCATGATCTTTACGGATGGCCAAATACAGACCCTCTTACTGGAGAGTCAGTTTACTATAGAGGTGGTAATGATATCCAAAATCCATTATGGACACTTGAAAATATTAACGATCAAGAAAACGTAGATAGATTTTTTGGTAACGTAAACCTAGGATATGACCTTACAGATAACTTATCTCTTAACTACCGTGTAGGTATTGATAACTATACTCAGACACAGAGATATAGCATCAACAAGGGTGGAGCTCAAGTACCAGATGGTGCTTTAAGTACATCTGAAAGAATCAATACGATCATTGATCAAAACGTAAACTTACTTTATCAGTATCAATTAACGGATGATTGGAGTCTTGATGGTGTAGTAGGAGTTAACTTAAGAAAAGATCAAAATGATTACACGATTACCACGAGTACTCAGCAGTTTATCTTTGGTCTTTTAACTCACCAAAACTTTACTAGCCACGATAACAGATCTTTCAAAACAGATGAAAATCTAATTGGAGCATATGTTACGGCTTCTGCGGGTTTCAAGAATTTCTTATACTTTAATTTCCAAGGAAGAAATGACTGGACTTCTACTTTAGAAGCTGATAATAGATCTATCTTTTATCCTTCTATAAGTGCTTCATTCATTCCTACAGAGGTTGTTCCTGGTCTTGTAAATAATGCAACGCTGAACTACTTGAAGTTAAGATTGAGTTATGGTACATCTGCTGGATATCCAAATCCATATTCGACAAGAACTGTATTAGGTTCTTCAACGAATGTATTTAATACAGGATCTACAGCGATCAATACAAACTCTGTATCGAATGTATTTGGTAATCCAAATCTTACTCCAGAAACACATACTGAAATAGAATTCGGTGTAGAAACAAAAATGTTTAACAATAGAATAGGATTAGACCTTTCACTTTATACTAAAACATCTAGTGACTTAATTATCGATTTGACATTGGATCCGACTTCAGGAGGTACGTTATCTACAGTAAACTCTGCTGAGTTAAATAACAAAGGTATCGAAGCAGGATTAACATTGACTCCAGTAGCTACGGATAATGTAAGATGGGATTTCACAACAAACTTTACTAAGAATGTTTCTGAGATCAAATCTATTTTCCCTGGTATTGATAAGGTGTTAATTGATGGTCTACCTTTCTTAGGTAACTTTGCTATTCCAGGTGAGCAGTATGGTGTAATCGAAGGTTCAAGAATCTTGAGAGATGAAGCTACAGGTCTACCTATAGTAGGTGGTAATGGTTTATACCAAGCTGACCCAGATCAAGGAATCATTGGTGATCCAAACCCAGACTTTAATATGAGTTTCATCAACTCTGTACAGGTTAAGAACTTTAGCTTTAGAGCACAGTTTGACTGGGTACAAGGTGGTGATATCTGGGGATCAACTGCATCTACGCTTTACTCAAGAGGTATCGCTGGTGAGACTGATTTTGATCGTTTTATACCAGTTGTTGTAAATGGATTGAAAGTTGACGCTGACGGTGAGTTAGTGCCTAATGATATTCAGGTAACGTCTAACAATGCAACTTGGAGAAATAGTGGTGTATTTTATGATGAGAATAGAATCTTTGATGGTACAACAGTAAGATTAAGAGAAGTTTCTCTTTCTTATACTTTCCCTAAATCAATTCTTGAAAATACTCCTTTCGGATCTGCATCGCTTACATTTAGCGGTCAAAACTTATGGTACAAAGCTGTTAATTTCCCAGAAAGTCTAAACTTCGATCCAGAAGTATTAAGTCTTGGTGTAGGTAATGGTCGAGGTTTCGATTTCGTTACTGGTCCTACTGCCAAAAGATTTGGTGGATCTCTTAGCTTTACTTTCTAACAAAACTGATACAAATTATTATGAAATTTTTATATAAAACATTAATTGTTTGCACAGTATTACTTGCTAGTTCTTGTAGTCTGACTGAGTTAGATTTATTAGATAGTCCCAATGCGGTAACCGCTGAGAATGCTGATGTAAACTTTGTATTCAATTCTATCCAACTTGATTTTCGTGATTTCTTCAGAGATGTAAATAACTTGACTTCAAGACCAGTTAGACATCTAGGAATGACAGGTGGAAATATTTACGAAAACGCAATTGCTCCTAATAGTGGAGTACTTAACAATGCGTGGACTCTTGCCTACGCAGGGCTTTTACCTGATTTAGATCAGTTAATTGCAATTGCTGACAACGCTGATGCTAAAATTCCTGCTTATGCGGGTGCTGGTAAAGCGATGAAAGCTTATATTTTGATGACTTTAGTTGACATGTTTGGTGAAGTTCCTTTTACTGAGGCTGGTCAAGGTGTAACTGTTCCTTCTCCTGTAGCGGATTCTCAAGAATCTGTATATGCTGCTGCTTTGGCATTGCTTGATGCTGCCGCTGCTGACTTACAAGAGAGTGGTCCTAACATTGCTGATTTTGATTTATATTATGGTGGTAGTCAAGAATCATGGTTAGCTTTAGTCAATACGCTAAAAATCAAGTATTATCTAAATGTTGGCGATGGTAGCGGTATTAATGCAGCTGCTGGTGCAGGTATTATTGATAATGCTGCTTTAGATTTCCAATTTCAATATTCATCTGATAGAGAAAATTTTGCAGCTGGAAGAAGAGATTCACGTCATGATTGGTATGCTGATGGTTACGAGGTAGGTCCAAATGATTATCAATCAAACTACTTTATGTGGTCTTTATATGAGGAGAAAGGATTTTCGGATCCTAGATTACCTTATTATTTTTACCGTCAAGATTTATCTCCTGTTGCTGAAATAGATGCATTTACGCTAGATTGTGGTCAACTATCTAAGCCTTTGCACTATGGACCTGAGACTCCATTCTGTCACCTTGGACATGCTGATCCTACGGCAATGATAGGATATTGGGGTAGAGATCATGGTAATGATGATGGTATTCCACCAGATGATGCAAGAAGAACTGTTGCCGGTGCTTATCCTGCAGGTGGTTTATTTGATGAAGGTCAAGGAACTCCGGTTCAGAACGGAGGATCAGATGGTTTACTTGGTGCAGGTATTGCTCCTATCATGTTATCATCTTTCACTCACTTTATGTTAGCAGAAGCTGCTTTAACTTTAGGTACTGGTGGTGATGCTGCTGGTCTTTTAGAAGAAGGTATCAGACAGTCGATGGCTAAGGTAGCAAGTTTTGGTCCTGCAATGGATGATGCTGCTGTCGATAGCTATGTTACTTATGTAATGGATAGATTCAATGCTGCTGGCGGTGATGATAAGCTTGATATACTTATGAAAGAGTACCATATAGCACTATGGGGT
>JAHDGW010000409.1 GCA_020631635.1 Saprospiraceae bacterium | reverse complement strand
TAAGTACTTTTTCTATTCTAGTGATCAGGATATATATTGGATTAGCGCAGATGTGATACAAGAATTAAGGAAATCGATAGAATAAGTCTGGCACGAAATTTCAAATTAGTCAATTACATTATCACCCCAATTTGCAACTGCCTGTATGACAGGAATCAATGTCTTTCTAAGCGGTGTCAATGAATACTCTACTTTGAGCGGCGACTTTTCATAATATACGGACCTCGACCATCTAAAATGGTAGTTTTGGATATTTAAGAGCTTTTCAGATATTAAAAAACTTTGTTCTAGATTATTTAGCTAATTTCTGTTTAGATTTGAAAGGTTCTAAGAATATTACTAGATATTTATATCTAATTATATCCTGCTAAAAACGAGTTGAAAAAAGGAATTGTTAGCAAACTCAACTATTCAAAAATCAAAACATCAGCAAAATGAAAATTACTATCTCCGTCATCATTCTATCCTTAGGGCTACTGATCGCCTGTTCGCCAAGTATGAGCTTTGAGGAGCAAATAATCAATGACTTATCGACCAAACTTCCAAGTGGTACATGTGACGGTTACCCAAAAGGAACGATTATCTCTAATATCAAGGTTGGTGAGATTGTAGATATTGGTTTAGATGGTATGACTGATGTATCCTATACCTTGACTTATGAAATAGACGGAATCAAAAAAGATACTTCCAGTGCTATGTTATATTTAAAGCGAGGCTCTAAGTATCATTTAGCGGTTATGGGTTGTGACTCAGACCTCACTAATCAGTAACTATCGTATCTTTTACAGATTTACATCAATAGGAGCTGAGCGTATTTTGGGAAATATAAACCAAACAGTTTTAACTATTTCTCATCAGGGTACTCGACTCGTACGTGATTGATTGATCTTAATAGGCTCTTG
Organism: Saprospiraceae bacterium; assembly: GCA_020631635.1. Classification (GTDB taxonomy): domain Bacteria; phylum Bacteroidota; class Bacteroidia; order Chitinophagales; family Saprospiraceae; genus JAHDGW01. Next base: position 994 of record JAHDGW010000409.1, on the reverse strand, counting down.
AAGGTGCTTTTACAAACTTCGAGTTCTTGAAAACTAAGCTGAGCTTCTTCTAGTTGTCCATGGGATATTTTACCTGCGATGATGCCATCGACCAGTTTATCAATATCAACGCCAGTCGGATTCTTAAGGCTTTTTGATGCAGCTTCTAGAGAGTCTGCGATCATAAGTATTGCTTGCTCTTTAGAGGATGGCTTGGGTCCGGGATATCGGAATAAACTTTCATCAAATTCTTGATCCGGTTGCTCTTTTAGTTGATTTCTATAGAAATACTCTACCCTAGTAGTGCCATGGTGGGTCTTGATGAAGTCAATTATTTTTTTGGGTAAACCTGCTTTTATTGCCATATCTACGCCCAGCGTCACATGATCGATAATGGCCTTAGCAGACTCAAAATTATTCAACTGATCATGTGGGTTAGCATCGTTACCCTGATTTTCGATATAGTTTTGTGGAGCACTCATTTTACCTACATCATGGTACATAGCAGCTACTTTTACTAGAAGAGAATCACCACCAATTTTTTCTGTAGCCGCTTCGGCAAGATTAGCGACTTGAAGTGAATGCTGAAAAGTACCGGGAGCCTTGATGGTCAATTCTTTGAGCAGTGGCTTGTTGAGATCTGCCAACTCCGCCAAGGTTATGGAGGATACGAAGCCAAATAATTTTTCAAGCATCGGTATAAGTGGATATGCTAGTAGAAGCAGTAAGGCATTGAATACAAGACTACCGTATTTAGCCCAATCGATATCAGTGAGATTACCTTGGGTGATGATATTTAGCCCTAAATACCCAAGTGCATAGGACAAAAATATGAACCCTATAGCCTTAAAGAAAAGGTTGAAAAAACGAGTTTCATCCACTACTAAGACGGTAACTACACCTGCTAGTATCTGAAGAAAAGTAAACTGATAACCTTCTCGAGAAAGGAAGCTGGCAATCAAAATGACTACAATATGTGTAAATAGGGCAAGTCTATCTTGATAAAAGTTTTTGA
>JAHDGW010000040.1:13708-16418 GCA_020631635.1 Saprospiraceae bacterium | reverse complement strand
TACTGGAGGGCTGCTTACCGTTTACGTAGAACTGCGGGAGAAGCTTTCGAAAGGTCAACATATAGCCTCCATTAGAGATATCTTTGGACAAAAAATAAAAGACTATTACAGCCCAGAGGATGGTATCGTAATCGGAAAAAGTATAAGTCCTGTAAATCAATCTGGAGGTAGAATACTGCATTTAGGTATTATTCAGTAGCGATATTTATTTTTTCCTTTCATTGAATATTTTTAAATTGTCCAAAATCAAAAACTTACAACATGAAAAAAGCAATCGTAACCTTAGTTTTCGCAACACTTTTATCGGTGTCAGGGTATTCTCAATTTAATTTTGGGGCAGGATTATCTTTAGCTCTTGATAACGATAGTGCTCTCGGTCTACAAGGTAAAACTCTGATAGGGATTAATGATAGATATAGCGGTACCGTAGATGCAACATTATGGTTGAGTGATGGAGCAGATTATACGATCAATACCAATGTGATGTATAACTTATTTGATATAGGACAATCTTTTGACCTTAGGCCAACAGCAGGTCTCAACTTTACGAGAGGAGGTTCTGAGTTAGAATTAGGAATTAATTTAGGTGTCAATATGTTTTTGAAATTTGATAAATATGATATTTATCTAGAACCTAAATTTGTTCTCCTTGGGGTATATGACGGCCTTGTCATCTCCGCGGGTATATTATTTTAAAATCGCTGATAAAAGCTTGATAATAAAAAAGCTCTCCATGTGAGGGCTTTTTTATTTTTATCGAAAGGCTTTCTGTTACCGATTAATATTTCATCTACCTTTATAACTATGAGATGGCAACGCCCGGTAACAGATTGGCTACCAATCACCAAAAAAGAAGTAGAGGCCCATGGATGGGAAGAGCTAGATGTAATCCTGATCTCAGGTGACGCATATGTAGACCACCCTGCATTTGGGGCCGCTGTGATTGGTAGAATTATTCAAAGTGAGGGTCTTAGAGTGGCCATCGTTCCACAACCTAATTGGCAAGACGATCTCCGTGATTTCAAAAAAATGGGGAAACCCAAACTCTTTTTTGGCGTCACCTCGGGCTGTATGGATACCATGGTCAACCATTATACCGCAGCCAAACGACGAAGATCTACCGACGCCTATACTCCGGGTAATGTCTCAGGTTTTAGACCAGACTATGCGGTGACCACCTATACTAAAATACTGAAGAAGATATACCCTGATGTACCTGTACTGATAGGTGGTATCGAAGCTTCACTGCGTAGAGTCACCCACTACGATTACTGGAAAGACGAACTCTTCCCCAATATCTTAGAGATGAGCGGTGCAGATATGCTTGTCTATGGTATGGGCGAAATGCCACTACGTGCCATTATGCAAATGGCTAAAGAGGGAATACCTTTCCATCAGATGACTCATATCCCGCAGACGGCATTTCAAATAGGACGTAATGATGAATTACCTAATCCTGACCTTTGGAAAACAATCACTCTATCGAGCCATGAAAAGTGCCTGAGAGATAAAAAATCATTTGCAGCGAATTTCAAACACGTAGAACAAGAAAGTAATAAAATCAAAGCTGATCGCATCATACAAGCCGTAGGTGATCATATGCTAGTAGTGAATCCTCCCTACCCGCCTATGTCTGAAAAAGAGATTGACGGTAGCTTCGACTTACCTTATACCCGCATGCCTCACCCAAAATATGATAAACGGGGCCCCATACCTGCTTATGAGATGATCAAATTTAGTATCAATATGCATCGTGGTTGCTTTGGCGGCTGTAGCTTTTGTACTATATCAGCCCATCAGGGTAAGTTTATCTCTAGCAGATCAGAAGAAAGTATCATGAAGGAGGTAGATCAGGTGACGAGTATGCCTGACTTCAAAGGATACATCAGTGATCTCGGTGGACCATCAGCCAACATGTATAAACTCAAAGGCAAAGATGAATCCATCTGTGAGCGATGTGTAAGCCCTTCTTGTATACATCCTGTTGTCTGTAGTAATCTTGATGCCGATCATACCGCCATGACCGAGCTATATCGTCAGGTAGATGCACATCCCAAGGTCAAAAAAGCATTCGTAGGTAGCGGTATACGTTATGACCTTCTCGTACCTGAATATAACAAACAAGACAATGGAAGTATCGATGAGTACGTGGAACAAGTAGTCACTCGACATATATCAGGCAGACTCAAAGTAGCACCAGAGCATACCAGCGATGATACGCTTAAGGTAATGCGTAAGCCATCTTTCAAGCACTTCCATACTTTCAAGGATAAGTACGAGCACTTCAACGAAAAGCATGGAATGAATCAGCCACTCATACCATACTTCATCTCGAGCCATCCTGGATGTAAGGAAGAAGATATGGCCAATCTTGCAGCAGAAACCAAGGAAATGGGATTTAAGCTAGAGCAGGTACAAGACTTCACCCCGACCCCTATGACTGTGGCCACCATCATCTATTATACAGGACTGCACCCGTATACCTTACGACCGGTTTTCACCGCCAAAACGCCAAAAGAAAAGAAGAACCAACATCTATTTTTCTTTTGGTATAAAAAGGAAAACAGGCAGCGCATCAAGGATAAGCTCGTCAATATGGGGCGCCGAGACTTACTCAAAAAACTACTTACCGAAGAAAAACCAAGTCGACAAAGATCTTTCCGTGAAGATACTCGTCCCTACAAGACGAACCCAAGATCTAAAAGGAAGA
>JAHDGW010000040.1:10938-13698 GCA_020631635.1 Saprospiraceae bacterium | reverse complement strand
GAAGGAGGTAAATTATGACTTCGATTTCAATTTCGATTATTAGGTATTTTAACTTAGTACATGATCTTGCTTTGACATAACATAATGAATAGCTGACGAGCATGTCGTATATTTAATTTTCTTTACAATATCAAAACGAATGAGGTATCTCAGTCTTATAATAATATCCACATTAATCTTAGCTTCCTGCACCTCGATCACGGAGCCTACACTAGTAGATGTCAAAAATGTAAAAGTCCTAGACATGAATAAGGACAAAGTCGATATCACGGCAGATATGATTTTCAATAATCCAAATGCATTTGCCTTAGATTTGGCTAAAGCCAATATAGTAGCATCCATTGATAGTGTAGAAGTGTCTACCATTACACAAGAGTATGACGCCATCATGCCTGCCAATGAAGATTTCCCGATGCCAGTACGTATCACGATGGATCTCAAAAAACTATACCAGCAAGACGGGCTCATGGCTATCAGTAAGGGTCTGAAAATCATGTCTCAGCGTAGATTGGACGTGCACTTTAAAGGATCGATCAAAGTAGGTAAGGGTGGAGTGAAAGTGAGTGCTCCGATCAATAAGGTGGAGACTGTTAAGTTTTGATTTAACGATCCGACTAGGCAAGACAAGTATAACGAAAAATATTTTGAACCACGGAAAGCAGGAAGGGCACAGAGTTTTTTCTTTTATGTAATTCAAATATCGGTAGAGCATTGAAGAGAATAAGACTTATTGGTTATTTAAAAAACGGTCAACTTATACTAGGCATCAAGAATCAATAACTGTCCGCTATCAACTGTCCACCATTCCCACCATTTTGCTTACTTTTGCAGTCCATTTGATAATTAATAAATAGACCCTCCCACATGAGTAAAATCATCTATACGATTACAGACGAAGCTCCATACTTAGCTACTCACTCATTTTTACCGATTGTAAAGGCGTTCACCGCAAAAGCAGGAATAAAATTAGAAACTCGCGATATAAGTCTGGCCTCAAGGATTTTAGCCGTATTTCCAGACTATCTTAATGATGATCAGAAAGTAACTGACGATCTCGCTTACTTAGGTGACTTGGCTAAAAAGCCAGAAGCCAATATCATCAAGCTACCCAACATTAGTGCTTCTGTACCCCAACTCAAAGCCGCTATTGCGGAGTTACAAAGTGATGGTTATGCTATACCTGACTTTCCAGATGATCCTCAAACAGATAAAGAAAAAGAGATACTTGCTCGATATAATAAAGTAAAAGGTAGTGCTGTAAATCCCGTACTACGAGAGGGTAATTCTGACCGTAGAGCGCCTGGTCCTGTAAAGGCTTTCGCCAGAAAAAACCCTCATCGCATGGGTGCTTGGTCACCAGATAGCAAGTCTCATGTATCGACTATGACTAGTGGAGATTTTAGAAACAATGAACAGTCGGTCACGACAAGTGAAGCTACATCGGTTGATATCATACATACAGATACTGCAGGCACTAAAACGACCTTAAAATCCGGAATTGCGCTGCAACAAGGAGAAGTGATTGATGCCAGCTTTATGAGTAAAAAAGCACTCTTAAGCTTTTTAGAAGCACAAGTAGAAGATGCTAAAGCACAAGGTGTATTATTTTCTCTACACATGAAAGCAACGATGATGAAGGTCTCTGATCCTATCATATTTGGTCATGCGGTTGAGGTATTTTTTGCACCCGTTTTTGAAAAGTATGGTGCCGATTTGGAAAGCGTAGGAGTAGATGTACGTAATGGATTTGGTAATCTGCTCAAGAACTTAGACGAGCTCCCCGCGGATAAAAAATCAGAAATCGAACAAGCTATTGCTGACTGTTATGCTGATAGACCAGATTTGGCTATGGTCAACTCTGATAAAGGCATCACCAATCTACATGTACCTAGTGATGTGATTATAGATGCTTCTATGCCTGCGATGATCCGTACCAGCGGACAGATGTGGAATAAAGACGGAAATCAACAAGATACCAAAGCGGTGATCCCTGATAGTAGCTACGCTGGAATCTACCAAGCAACGATCGACTTTTGTAAAGAGCATGGAGCTTTTGATCCTCGTACGATGGGTACTATCCCCAATGTAGGACTGATGGCTCAAAAAGCGGAAGAGTACGGAAGTCATGATAAAACTTTTGAGATTGCCTCAGACGGCAAAGTAGAAGTTGTAGATACCGCAGGTAATGTACTAACATCACATGATGTGGGAGCCGGGGATATCTGGAGAATGTGCCAAGTAAAAGATGCACCGATCCAAGACTGGGTGAAACTTGCTGTCACTCGTGCCCGCAACTCTAATACGCCGATTGTATTCTGGTTGGACGAGAGCAGAGCACATGATGCAGAATTGATCAAAAAAGTAAATACATACTTACCAAACCACGATCTCAGTGGTATCGAGTATCATATCTTATCTCCTGTGGAAGCGACTAAGTTTTCACTAGCGAGGATGAAGAATAGTCAAGATACCATCTCTGTGACAGGGAACGTACTGAGAGATTATAATACGGATCTCTTCCCTATTTTGGAGCTAGGTACGAGTGCAAAAATGCTCTCTATCGTACCACTTATGAATGGTGGTGGATTATTCGAAACAGGAGCGGGAGGATCAGCACCTAAGCATATACAACAACTACTTGCAGAAAACCACTTACGTTGGGATTCTTTAGGAGAATTTTTGGCACTTGCCGTATCTCTTGATCACTTAGGCAATAAATATGATAATCAAAAAGCAGTGATCTTAGGTGAGGCATTGGAT
>JAHDGW010000040.1:0-10928 GCA_020631635.1 Saprospiraceae bacterium | reverse complement strand
AGCAACTGAGGCATATCTAAATGAAAATAAAGCACCCTCGCGTAAGGTCAATGAGCATGATAACCGAGGCTCTCACTACTATTTAGCTATGTACTGGGCACAAGCACTAGCAGCACAAACCAAAGATGCTGATATGGCTGCTGAATTTAAATCCATCGCAGAAGCACTGAACGATCATGAGTCCACCATTAACGAAGAATTGATTTCTGTGCAAGGGCAAAGTGTTGATATTGAGGGATACTATTCTACAGACACAGATAAAACGTACGCCGCTATGCGACCAAGTGCAACTCTAAATGGAATCATTGATGGGATGTAGTGATTGAGGATTCGGAGATCGGTAGTCGGTAGTCGGTAGTCGGTAGTCGAAGATCCGTTTTGATCGAATACGATTATTGTTTATTAAGAAATTACGAGAGCAGTCAGACTTCGGTTTGGTTGCTCTTTTTAGTTTGTGCCTCCAGGAGTTAAGCCTTGTATAAGAATATTCTGCCTCCAACTTTCAATTCCCAATCAAGGTTAAAGAAACGCCAGACTCTGAATGAATAAGTTTTATGATACCGTAACTTAAGTTATAAAATACCTCATATCCCATATTGCTCTCTCGGTAAACGTTTTCATAAAGACTGCCCACTATTTCTAAACTATCAAAAAATTCTAAATGAGCATTATTCGCCGAAGCATCAGATCTGGGATCAACGACTAATGTACTTACTCTACATTGGTGCTCCTGATCATCTTCTACAGAAATTGATAATACATCGGCATACTTGAGTGGGTAATCATCATTTAAAGAAGTAGTAAGAGATAATCCCAATTTCATACTACTGTGATCACTAGTTAGATTTAGTGTCTGATAGTTACGTTTGGCCAAAAAGTGGTCTGTTACATTCCCATCATCAGGACAAACCCAAGAATGCAAGCACCAGATACCATTCTCTTCATATGATGTATTGTACTCTACAGTATCGGCATTATTATTTAAATACTTTAGAATCCTATCATTCTGTAAAAAAGAAAGAGATTCTACCGAACTTTCTAATATCGAGACCTCTTCATCGTACTCCAGTAAACATTCAGGTTCAGTAACCTCTACACAAGAAACCACTAAGATTATACAGACAAACAAACCATATTTTCCCTTCATAATCCTTAAGATACTTGAAATAGATTTTACTACATCAGGATTACTTTTAGTTTTTAATTATTTAACTTACTACAAAGGATTTGTCATGCAGTCATTTTGGAAAAAGATCTTTTATCAGAACGTACCACCAGCGATAGATCATGACTATCATATAATTCTTAGTAACTACTCCACATACTACCGAAATCTCAACGACCATTTAAAACAACACTTCCGCTATCGGGTATATCGCTTACTCAAGATGATGGCATTTTCATCGGATCATTTTAGAGTAGTAACTCGTGAGATGCGAGTAGTCATTGTAAGTGCCATAGTCATCATTACCTTTGGGTTAAAGAAATATACGCCTCTACGGTTTCGTCATATCGAAGTGATGCCGCGGCGCTACATGTATCCAGGCTATGGTCAGCCCTTCCTAGGTCATACAGACTTTACCAATGATATGATATTCTTTTCTTGGAAAGATGTACAAGATGGATTTTTTATTCCCGATGATGCCATCAATGTTGCCCTACATGAAATGTCGCATGTCATAGAGGTTGAAAATCGATATTTCAACCTATTCAATCGATTTTTTAAACAAGTAGAATGGTCTAAATGGGCCAAACATGCAACTCATCAGTTTATTAAAATACATCAAGGCAATAATTACTTCCTCAATCCATATGCCGGTACCAATATGAAAGAAATGTTTGCCGTATGTATAGAAACTTTTTATGAGCAACCAGCAGAATTTTATAAACATCTACCACAGCTATATGCAACCATGGTTAGACTACTAAATCAAAATCCATTAAATCAGAAAAACCCAACTCACTTTGAATACTAAAGATTGGCTTAAATCAGGTTCGCATTATGATTATGAAGGATCAAACATCTTTTATAAATGTAGTACATCTAGTAAAAGTCAAACTTTAATCCTCATCCACGGATTCCCAACCTGCTCGTGGGATTACTACAAAGTATGGGATCGCCTCTCAGAAAGTTTTAATTTAATAACACTAGACTTTTTGGGATACGGACTATCTGATAAACCCAAACGAATAAATTATAGCACTCACCTGCAAGCTGATATTGTGGAGTCATTATTGGATCATCTAGAGATTACTTGTTGTCACGTACTTGCACATGATTTTGGGGACACCGTATTTCAAGAATTACTGGCACGAGATCATGCACGATCATCGGACCATAGGATATACCAAAGTGCTGTGCTCCTCAATGGTGGTATACTACCAGAATTTCATCATCCACGTCCTATTCAAAAAGCTTTGATAAGCCCATTCGGTATATTGATTACGCCATTTCTGAGTAAAAACCTGGTACGTAAAAATCTGACTCAAGTGTTTGGGAAAGAGACTCCACCTTCTGATTTTGAAATCGATCAACTCTATTCTTTGCTTACTCGAAACGGAGGCAAATATGTATTCCACAAGTTGATCAGATATTTGACTGATCGTAAAACCTATGCTGATCGATGGACTCAGAGTCTTCAAAATGCATCCATTCCACTAGCCATGATCAATGGACATCTTGATCCCGTATCGGGTAAGCATCTTGTAGATGCCGTAAGAGTTAAAATTTCAAATATGGTCATCTATGATCTACCAGATATTGGACATTTCCCTCAGATCGAAGCTCCCGATCGAGTACTAGATGCCTTTTTTGATTTTCATCAAAAGCACTAAATTTCAGCTTTGTTCCTTGGCTTCCATTCTTGAGAAACTTTAGCGTTTTCTTTTGAAATTTTATCTTTTGCTTTTTCCTCAGCCACAGGATCATATTTACTCATCAGATGCAGCCATAGTGACCTAGAGCCCCTCAAAAGTGGAAGATAGGTGACTATCACCAGTGCTATTGCAAAAGCCATCCCTTGATTGACTGTCCACTTAAAGTAAAACACCAACAATAGCGTAGGCAATAGTGCCATCCAACCGCCTATGATATATGACAAAAACATACCACCATAGTAGAAGCCTGGTTCTGGCATCGTTTTCAGCCCACAGTACTTGCATTCATCAGGCATTGCCACAGGTTTAGAGATATTGAGTGGTTTTTTGAAAATATCTCCTTGCCTACATTTGGGACATTTATAATTCCACATTGATTTGAAGGAAAAATTCATTTGATATTATTGCTGGTTATTTTATAAAAATACTCATCATAAAAGTTTGATTAAAGATCAGAAATTGAAATACATTATTTACCCCAAGTATAAATAATTATAATCACCTTCGCCTTCAGAACTAAAGCTAGACAATATGAGTATTTATACCACTTTAGATGAACGTTCAGAACAAGCTTGCGAACTATGTTTCTCAACGGAAGCGCTACAATATAAGTTGGTCGCTCCGAAAAGCAACGAAGTATCCGAAAATATGCTCGTCATATGCGAAAAATGCTCAGAAGAGCAGCTCAAAACAGAGCTTAATGAGCAGTATTGGCGTAAGCTAAATGATAGTCTTTGGACTCAAATACCTGCCGTACAAGTTAGTATTTACCGACTGCTCAATAGACTAAAGAGTGATTGGGCAAAAGACCTTCAAAGTCAAATGTATCTAGAGCCTCATACACAAGAATGGGCCGACCAAAGCGCTGGAGCAGCGATTATACATAAAGACTCCAATGGCAATATTTTATCCTCAGGAGATCATGTATCATTGATACAAGATCTACACGTAAAAGGAGCCAACTTCACAGCCAAACGAGGCACAAGTGTACGACGAATACGATTAGTACCCGATAATGAAAATCATATTGAAGGTAAAATAGATGGTCAACAGATCGTCATATTGACCAAGTATGTCAAAAAACAATCCTAGAGATTATAAAGAACCGTAATCGCGAAACTTCCAGACCCTAGCCTTTACACTCTTCAATGAATCTACCCATTCTTGTTGTACGGCTATCATTTGTTTGTCCGTTATAGCATATTCTTTAGGTCGATGATCACCATTACACTGAGAATGATCGTGGGCCAAGCCCTCAATTTCAACCATATTGGACATTAAATGATCTAGCTTTCGTTCTTCTGTTTTTAATTTTGGAGTATGCAAGGCATCGATCTCTTTTTTGACTTCATCAGCAAGCTCCAGGCCTTGTTTTTGGATATTGAAAGCTTCTAGAAGCTCGGGAGAAGGCTTATGGTCATGCTTACAAGCTACTGCATAAAACAGCAATACAAATAGCAAGGAGAATAACTTCACTCTTTTTACATTCATCTTTCTATATGTTTTAGCCATAAGGCGGCTTGCTTTTTATAATTTTATCTTCAACAATATTATGTAAAAATAATCAGAGCATCAATGATCATTACTACTGAAAATACGCTGAAGAAGTTAATAGTCGTTGGAGATCGAGTACTTATCAAACCTCAAAAGCCAGATGAACGTACTAAATCCGGATTACTACTACCTCCCAGTATGATAGACGATGAGAAGGTCATGAAAGGGTATGTCATGAAAACGGGCCCCGGTTATGCCCTACCCGTTGCCATTGAGGATGAATCTTGGAAGCCTCAAGAAGATCGAGTTAAGTATCTTCCCTTACAAGCTCAAGAAGGTGACCTTGCTATATTTTTAGTGAATGGCGCTACACCAATTAAGTATGCCGAAGAAAAATACTACATCGTACCTCAAGGGGCTATACTATTACTAGAAAGAGAAGAAGATTTATGATACAAAATCAGAATCTTGTTCGTTATGAATTTATATAAAAGGTATTTAATGAAATATATTGTAACACTTATCGCCTCGATTTTTATTCCGATTTTGCTACTTAGCCAAAATACTTTATTAGTCAATAAAATTGAAGTTGACGAAGATCGATATAAAGGGATCAAAGGCAATCCATACTATTTTGAAGATCCTCAAACGGCCGAAGTATATCTCGATGACTCTGAAAAACCGTTTGAAGTATTGCTCAATATTAATCTCTATAGTAACGAAATAGAAATGTACGATGGCGAAGGCAAATATTCTATTTTAGATATGCGTAAGCTTAGACAGATCATTATACCCGAAAATCCTGTCATAGATAATCTACATATATATCATCTCAAAAATCAATTGTACTTTAAACTATACCAAGGTAGTATATATCAGCTAGTGGAAAAACCTAGGGTAAGTTTGGAAGAAATCGTGCAACGGCCACCTGGGCAAATCATCCGAATCAAGAGGTTTAAGCGTAGTGACAAGCTTCTGCTTGAGACCGCAGATACCAGCGAATCCATCAAGGTGAAGAAAAAATCTGTAACTAAACTTTTAGGCAAACCTGCTAAAAAAGTGCTAAAGCAGACCAAAAACAAAATGAAAAATGTGGCCGATCTTGCGAGACTGCTGAAAGATTTAGAATCTTCAATAGCAGAATAGTAATTTTTAGCTGAACGAAATGACTTTACCTTGTTTTTCAGTTTCTGGAGAAGGTAGGATCTCACAATTATCCCAAAGTCCCGAGCTCAACGTATTGGCATAGGCCTCTGGCAAGTTATGTTGTTTCATGAGGCCTTGTGCCGAATGATAATCGTATTCCAATGAATGAAATTGAATGCGCGGTTTGCTCCATACGATTTCTATGGTTGCATACCAGACTCTCGCTGTCCCATCATTAGCAGGCATACCTATCACACCAGGATTGAGCCAGTACTGATTTCCTCGCTGCTGTAGAAAGGGCAGTCCACTATGTCCACCCACCATAAGATCGACCCCCATAGACAATAAAGAGTTTTCTTTTTGCTCCCATGGAGTAGACTCAAATACGTAGTCAGAAATATATACCGTAGAGCCATGAACGACACCAATCTTAAAGTCACCAATACTTATCCTCAATTGATATGGCACCGTTTGCAGCCATGCTTTAGATTCATCAGATACTTTCGATACGGCATAAGGGTACCAGTCTCTAGAAAAACTCTCACATCGTCCGCCTGAAGTAAAATCACAAGCACAATCCTCTTGACCATTTCTGATCTGATCTTCGACATTACCCAAAATAGTATGAATACCCCACTCCTTTATCTCTTGCAGACACTCCTCTGGTTGGGCGCAGTAAGCTACCATATCGCCATTACATACAATTTGCTCTGGTTCAAAACCAAGCTCTTCACATCTCGATTTTAGGGCTAATAGCGCCTGATAGTTGCTGTATACCCCTCCAAAGACTAAAAGCCTTTGAGTATCTAGAGAAAGATCTTGTATCGGATAAGTCATTTTCTATTTTGATGTTTTGGAGTCCTTATAGAATATAAAATTGCACAAAAAGTAGCTGACAAAAACAAGTATAGTCACGATAATATTGATGGATAATAATCCACTATATGCACCGATACAGAAATTGATCTTATCTATACCTATACCCGTGGCAAACCACATACCTCCTATGATTCCGATAGAAACGGTGATTAAAAACGAAGTAGGATTAGATGGTTTGGACCAAAACAAGAAAACTGGTGCAAGACCTAAAACCATGGTACCGCTTACCGTAGTAGCGCTCAGAATTTCAGCGTCTAAAAATATCGGAATCGTACCTAAAATACAGAACATAGCCATGGCTATACGTCCAAATTTCAATGGGGCATTTTTGAAAAATCCCATATCAATTATTATCAACTTCGAAAATGAAGACATCGCACTATCAAGGGTAGATGCAGCCGAGGTAATCATGATAAAATTGATCATCAACATCAATACAAGCCCAGAATACTTAGCAATTTCGACAGTAGCTTGACCGACTAAGCCCATATTTTTGGCAGTGACGCCAATGAGACTAAACAAAAATATACATATGAAGCCGATCAGTCCTGCCAATAGAAAGCTCTTGAGCGTGGTCTTTGGATCAGATATAAAAGCACGATCAGTCATGACTGAATCATGAAATGGATAGCTAAAAACTTGTATCAATGCGACGATCATCAAATTGAACCCAGAACCCCAGTCCCAGGTGCCGCTAGCCATGATCCCTGATATGCCCTCATTGGCCTCATGAGGTAATACTATTGATAAAATAGCAATCAATAGTATACCAAAAAATACCATCTGAATACCATCGGTAATCAAGGAAGAACGCATCCCGCCTTTTAAACTATACAATAGAGTCAGGCTTGTAAATAGAAGAATGGACAGGTAATACGGTGTAGATCCGCTTTCTCCAAAGTAAGAGCCGATGACCATGGTATTGGACCATATCTCATTGTAGAGCCTAATAAAAATCAATACACTAAAAAGCATCACAGCGATTGCTCCAAACTTTTGGGTCAAGAAATCATGAATACTCTCAAAACCACCCTTGGTCCTGATCCGATATAATACGATACCTGCAACCACAAAACTAAAATAATAGCAGGCATATGAAAGACCTCCTATGATACCATAACTTAATCCTAGATTGGCAGCATTGGTAATGGATTTTGCAAAAATCCATGAAATCACTAAGCTACTCGTAAGCATCCATGGTCCGGGCTTCTTCCCACTCTTATTGGCTGCTTGAAAAAAAGTAGCTATTGTCTTTGCTCGTGGTGCAAAGATCAAGAAACCCAATCCAAAGACAACGATCAAAATCCATTGAAAAGCTATTGTATCATAGTCTATACCCAACATCGTTTTAATTGATATCCCACCAAACTTTACTGTTGATAGAGTTTTGATTTTCGGCAGTAGCTATGTTAAAATTTGCAGTATTGAGCGCAGCTTCATCCGTTGGATAAGGCAACCGTACTGGAATGAGATCATTATTTAGACTAGCGGCAATCGTTTTCAGTCTAGGAAAGCCAGTTCGACGATATTCGATCCATGATTCATATCCATTGATGGTATTGGCTATCCATTTTTGAGTGATGATCTTTTCTAATTCTTGATCATCACCGATCTCAAAGATGACTGCCTCCGACGATAGGTAGTCCATCGGTAATTCCACATTCCAATACTCAAATGATTCTTTTATTCCTTGCTCATACAATGCTTTGGGATTAGCAAAAATGAACCCCTTGGTTGCCGCTTCTGCCAGTAAGAACTTAGTTTCCCAACTAGTCATAAAGTTGCATTTCAGTTGACCAGTATCTTCTCTAAATATCTTACCAGTCAATGAATAATCAGCGATACTGATCGAAGTCTGAGATGCATCAGGACCATTTAATAAGCCGAGAAAAGTGATGCCATCGGTACTGCGAGGTCGATAAAATAATTGCTCTCGAGGATCTTCCAAATCTTGTAAAAGTTCTTGGGCCGTTTCAGACATTACGAATAAATTGAAATCACCATCCCTTAGATTTGCCATCCTAAAATTATTAGGTTGACCAGAAGAAAACTGAAAAACTGCATCATCACTACTATCTATGATAAAATTTCCTTCCGTATAAAGGTCGGAAATCTGAGGAGCGACATTAAATACATCCGATATTCTTATCAGATATTTTAGTTTCAGGGAGTTCGCGAGTTTTATCCATTTAGAAAGATCTCCTTGATAAAAGAGGTCTCCCTCAAGGCCTATGACACCCGTATAATTTTCTATTGCGTTGATCCCGAGATCTAGCTGGGCTAATATACCATCCTCTCCAGTATAAATATCTTCCTGAAGATCGTATGCAGGTGTCACCACTCCACTCTGGCCCAATAAAGCCTCGCCGTAAGGCACATCACCATAGATATCTGTCAAAGCAGCAGTCATATATGCCTTCAAGATACGTGCTGGCCCTTCGTAAACCCTTGCAGCATCCGAACTCAGTGATTTTTGAAGGAGAATCTCATTATCTCTCAGGTTTGTGTAAATCACGAGCCAAGGATTGCCACCAAATTGTGGTTCAGTCAAACTATGACGATCAAATAAATTGAAATCTACAGCCGTAAAATATTGACCTAGTAAATTACCCGCTACAAAGCCTTCGTAAGACATCTCATCTCCGTAATCATAGATCACTTGACGCAAGAGCAGACTTGGCTCCACTTCAGTTGGTGAAGTAGGGTTAGTATTGATTTTCTCAAAGTCTTTAGTACACGAAACCAAAGCAGAAAGAATGAAGAGGTATATGATATTTTTGTACATGATTGCGGTTGATTAATATGAAGACTAAAGTTGGATATTGATGCGAATGCCTATACTCCTTGAAGTGGCATAGGACATATCTTCTACCCCACTTACGAATCGATTACCTTGTACGGCCAATTGTTCTGGATCAAAATGTGGAATTTCACTTAAGGCAAATAGATTTCGACCAAATACCGAAACATTCAATTGTTGTCCTTCCTCCTGTAACCAACTTAAGTTTTTAAACGAATATCCAAGACTACACTCTCTTAACTTGAGATAGCTTGCATTGTATACGTTATTCTCTTCATGATTACGATCATAATATTGACGATAATAGCTTTCTGCAGATATGGCTTGCGTATTCGCCACCCAATTTGGATTTTCAGTAGTCCCTTGATTGACCACACCCTGCGCAATAATCCCTTCTTCCGGACGATTTGCCGTTTCCTCTAGTTGCCCACCAACTCCTGCTAGTGCAAGAGTCCGAGATACGATCTGCCCTCCATGACGCCAATCCAGTAAAAACCGTGCATTCCAATTTTTATAATTGACCTGATTAGATAATCCAAGTACAAAATCGGGATTGTAGTTACCTAATTTCTTCAAGTTATTGTCTACGATATATCGACCATTATCATCGATAATGAAGTCACCATTGTCATTTTTAAGATACCCAGTACCATAAAGATCACCAACTTCTCCTCCCTCCTCTACTTGAAACCAGACCGTTTGATTGACATTATCATATACTCTTGAGTAAGCCAATGTAAGCCGATCAATATCTCCCTGCAGTTCTAATACTTTGGTTTTATTATGGCTAAAATTAAGAGATGTATTCCATTTGAAATCTTTGCTTCTAGTCCAGTGATAGGATAACAAAAGCTCAAGCCCTTTACTCACAACCTCTCCTCCATTGATCACCTGTTGATTAAACCCTGAGGAGATGGGCACTGGTAATGCGATGATCTGATTAGTGGTCTTTGCATGATAGTATGTGGCATCAATTCGTAGACGATCATCATAGAATCTTGCATCTAGACCGATCTCATACGAGCTTGTTTTCTCGGGTAACAACTGTGTATTGGCAATAAAATCTTGTGCCGTAAAGGTCGGTTGACTATTGAATGGAGTTTGTGCCACAAAAGCTGGTGCCGTCTGATACGGATCGGTATCATTACCTACTTGTGCCCAGCTCAATCTTGCCTTCAAAAATGAAATACTCTCGGGCAAATCTATTATCTCAGAAAGTATCCATCCTGTCGATATCGATGGATAGAAGAATGATGCCCCTTCACTGCTTGATGGCGTAGCCAATGCACTTGACCAATCATTTCTACCGGTAATATCCACGTACAGAAGGTCTTTATAATTCAATTTGATGAGGCCGTATAGAGAGTTTATTCTCTTATCTCCTCGAGTATCGAAGGATTCTATAGGTGATGCCGCATTCGTAAGGCTATATACTCCCGGTTGCGCTAGAGATAATGTTTGTAAAAAACTAGAATTAGCTTCTTGATCAAGACGGTTTGCTCCTAGCGTAATTTCATATTTCCATTGATTAAAAATATCTCTATAGCTCAATAGTAGATCAGTATTATTCTCTAGATAAGACACATTTTGTTCTGCATAAGCGCCTTGCCTAAAGCGATTGGTACTATATGCTCGTCGGTATGTCCTGAGTTCAGAGGAGTAATCTGTACCCGTACGTACTGCAAGAGATAGCTTAGCAGATAGATCATATCTCAGTGCCATATTTCCAAAT
>JAHDGW010000039.1:3355-16524 GCA_020631635.1 Saprospiraceae bacterium | reverse complement strand
CATGGACTGATCTATTTTCAACCAAGGAGATAGGCCTAGCTCTTTTCCTCGATAATCTTTGAGATCATAGAGTTTCTTAATCTTAAGCTGGTACGATTCTGTTTTCATATTGAGCAATTATTATGCAGGATAAGCACCACCATTGGAATGTAATGTGATGCCACTTACAAATTGTGATTCTTTAGATGCCAAAAACAAGTAGCAGTATCCCATATCTTGAGGGGTCCCTATACGTCCTACAGGTATCGTTGCCTGCTTGTACTACATGCTCTGGCATGGCATCTGTCATATCTGATTTTACAAATCCTGGAGCTACACAATTTACGGTAATGCCATAGCGTCCTACCTCTTTGCATAAGGCACGAGTAAAACCCTGAATAGCTGCTTTAGTTGCACAATAATTAGTTTGACCGAAAGCACCTGCAGCGGCATTGATTGAAGAGGCGGATATAATACGTCCGTAGCCCGCTTCTTTCATTATAGGTAGTACGGCTTTAGTCGTCACATATAGCGAATTCAGATTAACATTGATTACGCTATTCCATTCATCATCAGTGATTTTCTGAAAAGATCGATCTCTAATAATACCCGCATTATTGATCATAATATCTACTCTTCCAAATCTAGATATGATCTCTGCAATAGCATGTTCAACACTATTTTTTGATGTAACATCTACCTTCTGAAACATTATCTTGTATCCTGCCTCTTGAATACGTTGTGCTACCTCCTCTCCACGATCCAACACATCCCAAAGGATTACTTGAGCACCTGCCTTACAAAATACCTCACAGATTCCTTCTCCTATTCCTTTAGCACCGCCTGTAACGATGGCTACTTGTTTTTCTAATCTAAACATCATATCTATTTGATCGATTTACTTTATTTAGCTAATTCTCTTAGCGTATTGATTAATTTCATACTCCCCATTGAAAGATGATCTAGGCCATCTACATACATCGTAGTACCGCTTATATAACTAGAAAGTGGACTGGATAAAAACATGACGGCATTCGCTATATCCTCAATTTCTCCAAGTCTTTTCATAAGGTTTTCATTTTCAAACTCAGTAAAGTAAGCTTTGATTTGTTCGGGATAAGTATCTAAGCCAGAAGAACGAATAATACCCGGAGCAATAGCATTAAGTCTAATTCCATAAGTAGCCCATTCTTGGGCCAATGTTTTGGTTAGGTTTTCTACACCGGCCCTTGCTGCCGCAGTATGTGCCATACCAGGGAGACCACGCATGACAGAAGCAATGATATTGACGACTAAACCTCTGTTCTGCGGTATCATAAATTGCTTTGCAATGGCTTGAGTCACATAGAAGGTGCCATTAAGGTTATTATTGATAACGGCATTCCATCCGTTTGAACTCATCCACTCAGATGGCGCCGGAAATTGTCCTCCAGCATTATTGATCAGTATATCTATCTGTCCGAGTCCTTGTTGGATAAACTCACAAAGTCCACTGACCTGTACGGTGTCACGGATATCACAAGGAAAGTGATAGCAACGGCCAAATTCATTCAGTTGATGAGCAGCATTTTCAAGTAAGTCCTTTTTTCGAGAGCTGATTATCACTTCGGCACCGAGTGTTAGATAACGCTTGGCAATACCATAACCTATACCGCTGCGTCCGCCGGTGACTAGTACTTTTTTACCTTTGAATAATTCGTTGTGATATAATTCTTGACTCATGTTAACTTTTAATTGATAGGTGCATATTTCATTATTCTACCAGGTACCATGCCTCCGCCCTCCGAACTCAAGAATAGATATCCATCAGTTGAAAAGCAAATACCCTCGGGCTGTGGAAATAACGATTGATCCAATAAATAAACATTTTTTACGTCTCCTTGCACATCTATGACGATAAGTAAACTACCTTTTGCAGAGACAATATAGGTCTCTACACTCACCGGATGTATGGCTATACCTGACGGAGAAAACTGTTTAATTCTTTTTCTGATTTGCTTGGAGGCTACTACTTCACTCTGAGTTTGATATGTATTTATTAGCTCCTGATCAGTGATAAGGTATCTCAACTTTTCGGATAACGTTTTTGATTTTAAATCAAAACTGTAGATTGCTTTTTGATCATTACTCTTTCGCTTAAGTACATATCCTTTGCCTGCAATAAGCAATGCATGTGTACTTTGATCATAACTAAGTCCTTCAATATTGTTGTTCTTAGATAGGGCAGTTTTATATACTTCATTAGCCTTAACATCATAAATATCACCATTACTTGTAACCATATAATAGTTTCCGTTGACCGTAGTAATACCTTCAAAATCTCCGGCTCCATAAGCATATAAATCACGATCTACCTTTCCACTATTGGGATCAATCATGAAGATATTACCCATTTCATCATTATGAGCTAATATTAATTGCTGGACTGGGTCATAAGCTAATCCAGATATCTCTGTTAACGGTCGAGCAAGATCATATACTTGCGTAGGACGATTAAGATCGTATGCTCCTTTTGCAATCTCAATATAACCATGGATCTCGTCATTACGGTTAGGTTTTTCTTCAGATGATTTACACGAAATCAATAACACAAGAAGGACCAGTGGGGATAGTGCAATGTGATTAAGTGAAATGCTTGGCATATAAATGAATATTTATTTAAGGTTATTTATTAACGAATCTCAATGCTCTCAAAATCGTAAAAATTTAACTCGGAGTATAGTTTTCAGTCGAAAGATTAAAAAACTAATTTCACATCATTACCTTTAAGTACAATTAAATATTTAACAATTCATTGTAAACCATGTTTTGTTTGGGCATTAGCTTTCTACGAAACAGTATTTTAAAAAAAGAAGACATGAGTTCTGCGTATCCCCATCTTTTAAGTCCCTTAGATTTAGGTTTTACAACTTTGAAAAACCGTGTACTCATGGGATCTATGCATACTATGCTAGAAGATATTCCGGGCGGTCATGAGAGGCTCGCCCAGTTTTATAGAGAAAGAGCACGTGGCCAGGTAGGACTTATAGTCACTGGTGGAGTGGCGCCAAGTCTTGAGGGAAGAGCTATCCCAATGGGACATGCTATGGACAATGAAGAAGAAGCCGAAAGGCACCGCCCGATTACCAAAGCGGTGCATGATGAAGGAGGGAAAATATGTATGCAGATTCTCCATGTCGGTCGCTACGGCTATACAGATAAAAACGTATCAGCAAGCGATACTAAAGCACCGATTACTCCATTCCCAGCTAGAGGAATGACTTCAGAAGAAGTACATCAAACGATAGATGATTATGTACAGGCGGCTAAAATGGCCCAACATGCTCACTATGATGGAGTCGAAATCATGGGGTCAGAGGGATACTTAATAAATCAATTCATCGTCACCAAAACCAACCGAAGAGAAGACGAGTGGGGTGGTAGCTACGAAAATCGTATACAATTCCCTATTGAGATCGTCCGAAAAACTAGAGAAGCCGTAGGTAAGAATTTCATCATCATATACAGGCTATCGATGTTGGATCTCGTAGAAGGAGGGAGTACATGGGACGAAGTAGTACAACTTGCCAAAGAAATAGAAAAAGCGGGCGCTACAATTATCAATACCGGCATAGGCTGGCATGAATCAAGAGTACCTACTATCGGCACCATGGTACCTAAAGGTGGATTTGCTTGGGTAACCAAACGAATGATGGGAGAAGTCAATATCCCATTGATCACTACGAATCGTATCAATATGCCCGACGTAGCCGAAAAAGTTCTTTCTGATGGTTGTGCCGATATGGTAAGTATGGCGAGACCATTCTTAGCTGATCCAGAACTCGTACTAAAATCAATAGAAGGTAGAGCGCAAGAAATCAATACTTGTATTGCATGTAACCAAGCTTGTCTTGATCATACTTTTACCATGCAAGTATGCTCATGCATTGTCAATCCTAGAGCTTGTCATGAGACCGAGCTCAATCACATACCTACAGATCATAAAAAAAGAATTGCAGTTGTAGGGGCTGGGCCTGCTGGATTAGAAGCATCTACAAGATTGGCTGAGCGTGGTCATGATGTAGATCTATTTGAAGCAAGCCATGAGATTGGAGGACAATTTAATATGGCAAAGGTTATTCCAGGTAAAGAAGAATATGCGCAGACTATTCGCTATTATAACGAAATGATAAAAAAACATGGGGTCAGTCTTCATCTAAACCAAAAAGTATCATCCTCAGAGCTGATCTCTGGAAAATATGACGAGATAATATTAGCAACTGGTGTAACTCCAAGAACTCTAGAGCTCGAAGGAGTAGACAATGATAAAGTACTCGATTATGCAGAGGTACTCTATCATAATAAACCCGTAGGCAAACGTGTCGCCATCGTAGGGGCGGGAGGTATAGGGTTTGATATGGCTGAATATCTTGCCCATGACATGAGCCATAAATCTGTAAGCTTAAGCGTCGATTCCTATATGAAAGAATGGGGAGTAGACATGGATTATGGTAAAGGAGGGGCTTTGGCAGAAAGTCCGCAACCTCTAGAATCACCAAGAGAAATATACTTGCTCAAACGATCAAAGGGTAAGCATGGAAAAAACCTCGGAAAAACTACCGGTTGGATACATAGAGCGAGTCTGGCTATGAAAAAAGTCAATATGATCGGTGGAGTTCAATATGACAAAATTGATAATGACGGTCTCCACTATAGTATTGGTGATGAAAAAAATCTACTTGAGGTAGATAGTATCGTTATATGCGCAGGACAGGAACCACTAAGAGATTTACATGATACATTGGTTAATGCTAATCAATCTGTTCATTTAATAGGTGGTGCTAATATTGCAGCGCAGTTGGATGCTAAAAAAGCGATTAAAGAAGCAAGTTACTTGGCGGCTAAGCTTTAAGACAGGAAGATAAATCGGCAAGTTGAGTAAGACTTTTTTAAACCAGTTTGAGTCCTACCAAGTTAAAATATTTCCTTTTCATGTCGACCTTGTGGAGACATCTTGTTTAAGTGAAGGCTACGCTAAAAAACTTCTAGCAAAAAAGGTTACTAGTAGGCTCCGAGATATAGCTGATGGAAAAAGCCACTTGCACTTGGATTTAAAAGATTACTCGACTTCGCTCGTAATGAAAAGAGATCGAATTATGCTCACAGATAAGGCGGGATTTTTGGTTCTTTCGTTTTATGACAAAAGAACAATGTAGCTCAAAGAGTTAAGAAAATCTCTACTCCTCTTTTCCCTTAGACACTTTGTGATATTGGTCAGTCATCTCTTTAGAGATAGCTATGGGTAATATTTTAATGAAAGTCTTTGGATCAATTTGTATTGTCATGTCTTTGCCATCAATACTTTTGATCTTACCTATGATTCCACTACTCATCACTACTTCATCACCTTTTTGAAGGTTATCTAAGAAGCTATTTTGCTCTTTTTGCTTCTTCATTTGTGGTCTCATGAAGAAAAAGTACATGATAAGCAGTATACCTCCGAAGAATAAAATGGTTTGTAAGCCACCACTTTCTGCTTGTAAAATCATCATCGAATGCATAGACATATATTATTTAGGATTTACGTATCCCGACAAAGTTAATATGCTTTCTCGTTTGTAGGTATTGGAATATACTTTGATTTCTTTTTTCTGAATTTTCTTTTTTCGTTCGGTATCAAAAGCGATGTCTATTTTTCCCTTTTTCCCAGGTGCAATAGCTTCTTTAGTGAAATACGGGACTGTACAGCCGCAGCTTGTTTTTGTATCCAAAATATAAAGATCTTTTTTTCCTTCATTCGTAAAGGGAAAACTGATTTTCAGAGTGTCGCCTTCTTGAACAACACCATAATCGTATGATGTATAATCAAATTTTAAAATCGGTTGAGTCTTGGGGTCTTCCTCATCTACAAAGGCAATCATATCTTCATAATTAGCACCTGAAGGCCTGGATGTCGCTGGAGCATTGTTACAAGCCGCCAATACTAATAAAAAGAAAAAAGGAATAAAGATTTTCATACATATTGAACTAGAATGCAAAAGTATACCTTTGTTATCAATAATGGAAGTCACAAAAAAGACAGCAAAACGGATTTATCTTATTGGTTTCATGGGCTCAGGAAAATCTACACTCGGTCCTAGACTTGCTGAAGCATTGGATTTTGATTTTATTGATCTCGACAACCTTATTGAAGAAGCTGAAGGCTTGCAAATCAGTGAAATATTTAAAATTAAAGGGGAAGCCTATTTCAGAAAAAGAGAACAAGAAATTTTAGAAACTACAGCGTCTTATACCAATACCGTATTCGCTACTGGCGGCGGTCTCCCTTGCTTCAACGATAATATGACTAGCATGAATAAGCTGGGTATATCTTTATACCTTCAGTTGAGTGAAGCTCCATTATTTAAGAGACTGAAACAAAGTACATCCCGACCATTGATCATGAACATGTCAGATCAAGAACTGAAATTCTATATTCGGTCAACGCTCGCCGTGAGATCAAAATATTACCAAAAAGCAACTCTAATTATCGATGCTAATCAATCGCTACATGATTTGACCCTAGATTGTACATCCATATTGAAATAGTCATATTTCGGACGATTTAGCGATTTGCGATTGTCAAAAAAGATCTTCACCTCTTAAACCTCGTTAAAGAATTAAACGTAATCAGAAGATAGTACTCTTTTAATGTTTATTAGAATTGTTATTTTCGCAGCCGAAACAGAAAAATATGTCAGACACGATTCACAATACAGTTATCATCGGTTCAGGTCCTGCTGGATATACAGCGGCAATATACGCCGCTAGAGCCAATATGGCTCCCATTTTATATACAGGAAAGGAACCAGGAGGTCAATTGATGATTACCACTGATGTTGAAAATTACCCAGGATATCCAAAGGGCGTGATGGGACCGCAAATGATGGATGATTTTAGAGATCAAGCAGCTCGATTTGGTACTAAGATTAATTACGAGTTAATATCAAAAGTAGATTTTTCAGGACCTGTACATAAATTATGGACAGAGTCTGGTGCTGAGGTTCAAGCTCATTCAGTAATCATCTCCACTGGTGCTAGTGCTAAGTGGTTAGGATTGCCCTCTGAGACTAGACTCATGAATAAGGGAGTTTCTGCTTGCGCTGTCTGTGATGGTTTCTTTTTTAAAGGTATGGAAGTCGCAGTAGTAGGAGCAGGCGACACCGCGGCTGAAGAAGCTAGCTACTTGGCCAAGCTGTGCCCCAAAGTACATATGCTTGTAAGACGTGATGAGATGAGAGCATCTAAGATCATGCAGAAAAGAGTAATGAATACCGAGAATATCATTATTCATTGGAACACCGAGACTCGTGAAGTAATAGGTACTGATGAAGTAGAAGGAGTACGAGTAATCAATAATAAGACACAAGAAGTGACCGATATACCGGTAAAGGCATTTTTTGTAGCGATAGGTCATAAACCTAATACCGATATCTTCAAAGACTGGTTAGATATGGATGGAGCAGGATATCTAAAAACAGTACCAGGAACGACACGTACTAAAGTAGAGGGAGTATTCGCAAGTGGAGATGCTCAAGACAATGTATATCGACAAGCAGTAACTGCAGCTGGTACTGGTTGTATGGCAGCCCTAGATGCTGAACGATATCTTACCGAAAAAGAGATCATTTAAGAATCAGCCGCCACATCTCAAAGTATAATATGGAAGCCATCAACATCAGTGATAAATTATCAAAATTCGATAAACAATGGCATCCGCATCGTATAGCAACGGTAGATGATAATCAAGTATATCTGGCTAAACTTAGCGGTGACTTTGTTTGGCACAAGCATGAGCATGAAGACGAACTCTTTCAGGTAATCAAGGGCACCCTAATCATGAAGTTTCGAGATAAAACGGTACATGTAAAAACTGGTGAAATCATAGTCGTGCCTAAAGGTGTAGAACATTGTCCTTCTACCAAAAAAGGTGAGGAGGTTCATGTTTTATTATTTGAAAAATCAAGTACAAAGCATACTGGAAATACAGTTACAGAACGAACTGTTTCTCAGTACATAGAAATTTAATTTTATCAAAGACATCTAGTCTATCAAATAAAAATCAAATGTCAACAAAACGATTCAGAGCAGGGGTACTTCACGGTGATGAAGTCACAGAAGTATTCAACTATGCCAATGACAACAACTTTGCACTACCAGCAGTCAATGTGGTAGGAACCAATACCGTGAATGCGGTTATCGAAACGGCTCGAGAAGTCAATTCTCCAGTCATCGTTCAATTTTCAAATGGTGGAGCAAGTTTCTTTGCAGGCAAAGGGCTGAGTAACGAGGGTCAAAATGCTTCTATCATCGGAGGTGTTTCTGGTGCCATGCACGTACATCAAGTCGCAAAAGCATACGGTGTACCTGTCATTTTGCATACAGATCACTGTCATAAGAAACTGTTGCCATGGGTAAGTGGATTACTAGATGCAGGTGAGAAATACTTTGAGCAAACAGGACGTCCGTTGTATAGTAGTCATATGCTTGATCTATCTGAAGAGTCTATCGAAGAAAATATGGATATCTCCTGTGAGTACTTCGAAAGAATGAATAAACTTGGTATGACACTTGAGATCGAGCTGGGTGTTACTGGTGGAGAAGAAGATGGTGTAGATAATACAGACGTAGATAGTTCTAAACTCTATACACAGCCTGATGAGGTCGCATACTCTTACGAAAGATTATCAAAAATAAGCGACCGATTTACGGTGGCAGCTGCATTCGGTAATGTACATGGAGTCTATAAACCTGGAAATGTAAAACTCCAACCAATCATATTAAAGAATAGCCAAATCCATATCAAAGAGAAATTTGGTTTAGATTCTGATAATCCCGTCAATTTTGTATTTCACGGTGGATCAGGATCATCAAGGGAAGAGATCAGAGAAGCCATAGAATATGGTGCTGTCAAAATGAATATTGACACAGACTTGCAGTGGGCATTCTGGGATGGTATCCGAGGATACGAAGCAGCAAATAAAGCATATTTACAGGCCCAGATCGGAAATCCTGATGGTGATGATAAGCCCAATAAAAAATACTACGATCCTAGAAAATGGCTTAGAGTGGCAGAAGGAAGTTTTCAGAAAAGACTCATACAAGCTTTTGAAGATTTAAATTGTATGAATAGAAATTAGTGTAATACTACTACAAAAGTTATATTTAAGGGACGATGAGAAAAACACATCGTCCCTTATTTTTTTAAGTTACTGAAGGGTTGTTACCAACTTTCATTTTATAAAACGAAAACCAACAATTATGATCGTATACGGATCTAGAGCAAGTACGATGAGTCAAGTCATTCATGAGAATTTACCATGTAATCATTGTGAAACAAGAGATCAGCACAGAATGACCATTTTTGGTAAATATGCTCATATCTTTTGGATACCTCTATTTCCGATTGGTAGAGCTGCGGTGGATGAATGTGGAAATTGTAAGAAGACCATTGAGAAAAGTGAATTCAATACGGCCATACTCGACGCCTATCAACAACAACTAGCAGATACCAAAAGACCCATTTGGCACTGGATAGGTCTTATTTTAGTTGGAGGATTTTTCATATTGTCTTCTATCATTGGTGGTATAGCATCTGCTACCTATGAACCCGAACCACGAGAAATCCTGCTCAACGAACAAATAGAACTGCTCACGAAGACTCCTGACGAAGCCGATACCTTGACGACCAAATTGCAATCATTTCTAAATATCATGGTAGTCGAAGAAATGAAACCGCAAGATTTTAAGTATCGAATTGCTTTGGATGATTTTAAAGCACTAGTTTTAGTAAAAATACCAAGATTAAACATGCTCGACGAAGCTGTATATCCTGAGCTACTAGAAACCGTAGAAACAGTACTTACATCTCAAAAAGATCTAGAATCTAAAGATTTGTACATAGGCATACGTGGCCGCTCTTCCATGGAAATGGCTAAAACTCCCGCAGATACTAGATATGGGAGTGGATGCGAGCGATTACTATATGAGTTTTTCGGTATAGAAGATCAGTCGGTGCCTGTTGAGTAGAAGTCCTACCTCAGTAAATCAGGCTATGATTAACCTTAAGTCCTCAAGGACGGCTTGATATAAGAGGCGTTATATTGCTCTAAACTTTTTGGCTATTTGTTGTAATAAATGAATAGATCAATGTTAAGCACATGTTACCGTGCATTAATTCAGTATTAACTAAAGGCAATTTCAATTCA
This sequence comes from Saprospiraceae bacterium, assembly GCA_020631635.1. Lineage (GTDB taxonomy): Bacteria > Bacteroidota > Bacteroidia > Chitinophagales > Saprospiraceae > JAHDGW01. Next base: position 6,319 of record JAHDGW010000039.1, on the reverse strand, counting down.
TATTGATCTAACAATCATATAAGATGAGGGTAAAAGTGATCACCATAACTTTGTGTTAGAATAAAATCATTTATAACTCAAATTTTATTTGAACATGAAAAACTTAAAAACTTTAGTTCTGATCGCATTTTGTAGTAGTGCCTTGTTATTCACTTCTTGTGAAGAAGAGCCAACTTGCAATGTAATTTGTGACACCAATTATGAGAGAACAGTAGATTGTACATGCGAGCGTATACTTGCTGATAACGAAATATTGATTTCTGAAAATATTTCTTCAAATACGACATGGACAGCTGATAAAATACACATACTTGCCAATAGAGTATCCGTTGTGGACGGAGCTACATTGACGATAGAGCCAGGAACTATAATAAAAGGTGAAGAAGGGATAGAAGCTAATGCGACTGCACTTTTGATAGCTAGAGGTTCTAAAATACAAGCTAATGGAACTGAAACCGCTCCTATTATATTTACTTCGGATGCTGATATGATCCAACCAGGACAGATAGAATCACCTAACCTTGCCGTGACGTCAAGCGGTCTATGGGGTGGAGTAATTATCTTAGGAAATGCCCCGATCTCTGCAGATGCATCTTCAGTACAGATAGAAGGTATCCCACCATCTGACCAAAATGGATTGTATGGAGGTACTGATATCAGTGATGATTCAGGATCCTTTACCTTCGTTTCTATTCGACATGGTGGAGCTGATATAGGTGAAGGAAATGAAATCAATGGCCTTACTCTAGGCGGTGTAGGTAATGGCACCACTATCGATCATGTAGAAGTAATATCTAATGTAGATGACGGCTTTGAGTTTTTTGGAGGTTCTGTAGATGCCTCTAATCTATTGGTATGGAATCAAGGTGATGACGCTTATGACTGTGACCAATCTTGGTCTGGGATGATAGATAATTACATTTATATAGCTGGTGCCAATTCTGATCATGGATTAGAACTAGATGGTGCAGAGGGTGCTGATGTGGCTTCATTTACTTTTAGAAACGGATCTCTCAAAGGTTTTACTGCTGGAGAAGGTGAGTATATTGACTTTAGAGATGAGGTAAGATGTGATATTAGAAATTCATATTTTTTCAATTTTCCATCCTTAGCAGACGTAGAGCTAGATTCTGATGGCGAATCAGCACTCTGGACAAGTGGTGACATTACCGTTACCAATTTAGAATTTAATACGAGTCACCTTACGGAGGGGAACTTGACTATCGCTGATATATTTGCTGATAAGTCAGAGACTTTAGATGCATTTGCCGATCGTGCACCTGATGCGCAGATAGTAGATTCAAGATCACTTGGAGCTAACCGAGATGACTTTATGGGCTGGTCACTAGCTGCCGTTACTGGTGAATTAAGTGATTTTTAATCAATAAGATTATAGCAATACATCAAGAATAGCTCTTGCTTATCAAGAGCTATTCATTTTTTTTATAATAATAAACATCAAAAATTTCCATACACTTTGCGCATGTGTAATATTTTGCACTTTCAATTCCTTTGCCCAGTCGGGTACAATCCGTGGTTTTATGTATGAGGAAGCCTCAGGCGAAGCCATATTATTCGGTGCTGTTGATGTTGCCGAAACATCTACAGGAACCACCTCTGATCTTGACGGAGCTTATGCACTAGATCTTGAGGCAGGCACCTATACCTTGACTTTTTCTTATCTTGGATATAGTGACCTTACCATAAGTGATGTCATTGTCATGGAGGGAGAAGTCACGACAATAGATGCTAGACTCAAAGAAGAGTCTGAGCTGCTAGAAGAGATCGTCATTACAGCTCAGCAAGCTCGTAATACAGAAGCTGCTTTAGCCACTATAAAAAGAAAATCAACCAATGTGCTAGATGGAATATCTTCTGCTAGCTTTAGAAAAATAGGAGACTCTGATGCCGCCGCTGCAGTCAAAAGAGTACCTGGAGTTTCTATCGAAGGAGGAAAATATGTCTATGTACGAGGCCTAGGTGATCGATATACAAAATCTACGCTCAATGGTATGGATATTCCGGGTCTAGATCCTGATCGTAACACGATGCAGATGGATATTTTCCCAACCAATATCATCGACAATATTATAGTGACTAAAACATTTACTGCTGATCTACCTGCCGATTTTACAGGTGGTGTTGTAAATATCAATACAAAAGACTTTCCAGAAGCCAAGCGAAGTTCTATAAATATAGGTATCGGTTATAATCCAAGTATGCACTTTAAGAGTAACTACCTTACTTATAATGGGGGATCCACAGATTTCCTAGGATTTGATGATGGCACCCGAGAAATACCAACAGCTGATGTTGAGGGTATTCCTACAAGAGTTCAGGTACTATCCAATTCTAATGCAGAAGCTCCTTATACCACTATTTTAAACAACTTCAATCCGACATTGGCTGGTATGCGTAGCAGTAGTGCAATGGATTATAACTTCGGTTATAGTATTGGTAATCAAATCAATAAAGATAAATACACCTTAGGATACAATCTGGCATTGACTTATAAAAACAGTACTGATTTCTACGAAGGAGCTATACAGCAACGGTATGGTAAGGGCAATACATCTGACGTATTTGAAATGGAACTAAGAGAAAGCCAAATCGGTGATATTGGTAAAAACAATGTACTATTAGGGGGGCTTGCAGGCCTATCCTTAAAAACTTCTAGATCTAAATATGTACTTAATCTAATGCGTCTACAAAACGGAGAATCACAAGCTGGTTTATTCGATTACATAGGAGCAGATCAAGGATCAAATTTCACGGCTGATCAGCACAATCTAGAATATAGCCAACGTTCGATCACAAATGCGTTACTTTCTGGTGCTCATACGCTAGGAGAGGGAGAGTGGAAAGTCGATTGGAAAGTATCACCTACCATCAGTAAAATCACAGATCCTGACATTAGATTTACGCGTATACGTACAGATAATAATGGCTACTCAATTGGTACTG
>JAHDGW010000039.1:0-3345 GCA_020631635.1 Saprospiraceae bacterium | reverse complement strand
CCACAGCGAATTTGGAGGTACCTAGATGAAGTGAATATAGCAAGTAGAGCGGATGTAACTAGAAATTACACTTTCCGTGATGAAAAAGCAAAGCTGAAAGTAGGCGGTGGGTACACATTCAAAAAACGTGATTACGAAATCAATGGCTTCTCCATATTCACAGGAAATACTGAAGTTACCGATGATCCTAATACAATCTTTCAATCCGATAATTTTTTCAATAGAGAAAACACGGAGGGTCTTTATTATGCACCGCAATTTATACCCAATAATGCCAATGCATTCGAATCTCAAGTTCAGAATATAGCTGCCTATGTATCGAATGAGTTTACACCCGTTGATAAATTAAAGGCAATAGTAGGAGTACGTATGGAGTCATATGTGCAAAACTACTCAGGTAGAAATCAAAGCAATCAAGTATTTGATAATGAGGAAGTATTGAATGATTTAGACCTTTTTCCAACTTTAAACTTAATTTATGCAGTAAAGGAAAACCACAACCTTCGTGCTTCATTCACTCGAACTATTGCAAGGCCTTCATTTAAGGAAGCATCTTTTGCTACGATTATCGATCCTATCTCTGGCCGTACATTTATCGGTGGATTTTTCTCTGATATTGATGTTGAAACAGGAGAAGAAATATGGGATGGTAACTTAACTAAAACGAATATCAACAACTTTGACCTTCGATATGAAATGTATCAAGGAGGAGGACAAAATATCTCATTAAGTGCTTTTTATAAGACTTTTGAAAATCCAATTGAAATTGTACAATATGTTCAAGCAACAAATAACTTTCAACCCAGAAATGTAGGTAATGGTCAAGTACTTGGAGTTGAACTTGAATTCAAAAAATCTCTAGGTTCAGTAGATAGTAAGCTCAACGCATTTAGCGTAAATGGTAATATCACAGTCACAGAATCTTCTGTCAAAATGAATGAAACCGAGCGCAGATCACGTATCAATAACGCTAGAGATGGAGAGGAGATTGGTGACTCTAGAGATATGGCTGGGCAGGCTCCATATATCGTAAATGCAGGACTATCATACAATGGAAGAGATAATGGTCTTGAGTTGGGTATGTTTTACAACGTCCAAGGTCGTACACTACAGTATGTAGGTATTGCAGATAGACCGGATGTATATAGTGTACCGTTTCAGAGCCTCAATTTCTCGGCAAACTATACGTTTGGTATGGATAAAAAATTCAGAGCAGGGCTTAAAGTCAATAATATCTTGAATAGTGCTCGAGAATCTGTCTTTGAAAGCTTTAATGCAGAAGATCAAATCTTTTCTTCAATCAGGCCCCAGACTTCCATCGGTATGAGTCTTTCATACAGACTCTAAACCATAGAATTCTAAGATATATTCCCTAGCGCAAAAGGGAAAATTTTCATGTAGGAGCTCCGAGTATTCGGGGCTCTTTTATTTTGTTAAAGGTTATTATACCATTTACATTATAAAAAGACGCATTTCTGATATGAAGTATATGCAATATCTGCGTTGAAAATACTCGTCGTAGCTAAGGCTATGCCTGTGTTTTTCGCCTTGATCTCGAATATATTTCATAAATCATCTTATCCGCCATTCTACAACATAAATGGTATTAAACCTTGATTTAAAGTTAATAAATGATTAGCTTAGTATTACCGTAATGTTAACTGTATGTTACCAACTAACTAAAAGGAGTACATTATGAATGCTAAAAAACTTATATATATTATTGGATTATTTTTTATCAACCTTTACATCGGTAAAGCGAATACTATTCCCTTTGACTTTGACAAAGGACTGATTATCATTGATGTATCTATTGATGGTGAAAAAATGGAGTTTGTTTTTGATACAGGTTCTTCAGATATTATACTACATGATACCAATGTAAATCAAGCTATTGAATATGCCACCCTTGATGGGAGCATGTATGCAGGAGAGGGGAGAATACAAAAATTGATCATTGGCGATATCGATAAGAACAATGTAAATATCACTACGATGGATTTGAGCGAGGTAAGGTCATACCTCAATCGTGATATTCAAGGTATGTTGGGTTCGCATATATTTTCACCTTCTGTGATATATATCAATTATGTGACCCAAGAACTTAAACTTGACAGTCCTGATGTATATCTCAATACCTATAAGCATCAGGTTTCTTATCATACAGAATATGGTACGCCCATGTGCAATATTCAACATAATGGCTCTTCCTACGCTGTATTATTAGATACTGGTGCAAGCACTCATTTCTTTGATAGTAGTTTGGGAGTTCAAGATCATACACGTGATGCAATACAAGTTACCACCGTGATAGGAGAGCAGTCTTCTGAAGCTATTACCGTTGAAGGCATAGCTCTCGGCTCAAAAAACATTATCAATCTTCAGGCCTATACCAAGTCTTTTGATGAAATGAATGATTTGCTAGACGGAGAGAAAATAAAAGGAATATTGAGTATATCGAAGTTATCATCTACATCAGAAATAGTGTTTGATACTACTCAGGGTATGATGTATTTCAATTAAAGTATAACAGTATTCAGTTCTTTAGCCATAAAGTTACGCTGCTCTTGAAGTTTTTGTAATAGTCTCATATTGATAACAAAATCATCGGGTGACATATTTTCATTCTTAAGCTCTCTTTCTGTTTGAAGGATAAGTTGTTTTACTTTCTTGATCTTAAACCGCAGTATGGCTTGATAGCTATCTTTTTCAAAATTTTCGCTAGGTTCTTTTTGTGTTTGTAACTCTACACCTTTATCAGACCAATTGGCATAGGTATACGGACTTGCCATAAAACTGATGGCCTCAGATCTAATTTGCTCATCTTGGTGATTAGAATATAAAGTACTCCAATTATCTCTTTGGTCAAGGTTATTGTAAGCAAGTAAGATCATGGATTTATGAAGATCAGAGCTAAAATAATCTAGTAGTTCTGCAATATTTTGATAGATATACTCTGCTACAGTAATAGTCTCATCCTCATCATACCAGCGGTGTCCCATCGTCACTACGATACGAGTAAGGTCTCGCTCTTGATGATCTATATTGGCATCACGTTTATATTCATGTATCTCTTGCTTAGGCTCTTCTGGTAAGTATCCATCTTCTGAGGTAGGATATCCGTCATCTTCGCCTTGATCCATATATTGATAAGGATTTTCATGCTCACCTGGGGCACTGGAAGGGTTAGCCTGTACTTTGGGAGATTTAGACTGTGCTCTAGCCTTAGATCGTTGTTCGCGAAGCGCATTGCGATCTTTTTCGAGTCGCTTCTTTTTGATCTCCCCTTTGATCGCTTTATTGGTTTCTGATACCAAGATGCGTTCTTCTATATCTAGTAATTTA
>JAHDGW010000408.1 GCA_020631635.1 Saprospiraceae bacterium | reverse complement strand
AATCCCTTCTACGATGTCGATGGCGATGGATATATCGATGTGCTAAGCTTTACACCGGCAGACACTGATGAGCTTATAAAACGTTATCTCGGTGAAGGTAATTTTGAGCATGTCACCACATTGCAATTACCGGATGATTATGGCCGATTAGAAGATTTTGATGACGATGGAGATTTAGATTATGTAAACGAAGATACTTGGTATGAAAACCTAGATGGTCTCTCATTTGGTGCACCCATGAGCTATACGATTGATGATCCAACTCCAGACCCACAAATATTCTTTACAGCAGAAATGCTGCGAGATGATTTAGATGGCGACGGTGACTTGGATATTTTGACCTATAATTTTTTCGGTGAGCCTTTAGCTTTACTGGAAAATAATGATAATCAGGATTTTGCCTCATCCGTTGAGTTGGTAGATAATGATGTAATCAGTGGAGACCTAGCATTATTAGAGGCAGTAGATGTCAATGCCGATGGTATTAAAGATATCATCATGGTGACGGTCACGGGAGCGATTTGGTTACCTGGTCAAGGAAGTCTTGAGTTTGGTTCACCGCAACAGATATACACAGGACAGCATAAGCCATTTTCGGCAGATTTAGATGATTTCAATAAAGATGGATTCGTGGATCTGATCATAGGCTCTAGAAATATTATTGCAGGATCAGCTCAGGGTGAGACCACCGTTTACACTGGCAATTCGGATGGTTTTGAAAAATACTACGAATATAGCGCTGGGGCATATCATAGAGTTGAGTTTGCCAATATCAATGAAGGCACTTGGCTTGAAGCTATCGTAAAGAACTCTCTAGGTTTGGTATATTTTGAGCTAGGGGAAGATGGATCGATCATACAGCAAAATGTAGATCAAGATAATAGTATCGTTAATTTCAAAATGATAATCGCTGATGCCAATGGTGATGATGATATGGATATTCTGCTCTATGACGAAGGTGATTCAGATGTGAGATATTATCTCAATCAGGATATCACTACTGATCAAGAAGATGGTTGCCCCATAGGAAATGTCATCATCAGAAATATGCAACAGCTGCATGATTTTGTTGAAATATACGGTAGCTGCACCCGTATCAGTGGTAATTTATTTTTAGGTAATGATCAAAATGATTGGACTGATCTTGAGGACTTCACGGGTCTTGAAAATATACAAGTAGTTACGGGTGATCTTACGATTAGATTCAATAACAGGCCAGAAGAATTATTAGGTTTGTCAGGGCTTCAAGAAGTAGGTGGCGATTTCTTAATCCATCAGTGGAAGGGAGATTCATTTGCAGGTCTAGAGCAATTACATACTGTAGGTGGTGATTTTACACTTTCGTTTATACAGGGCTTGACTTTATTGAGAGATCTGAGAAATTTTGAAAGTCTAGATTACATCGGAGGATCTATCGAAATCCTAAACAGTAATATCAACAATATAAGCGATATTATACAAGCTACATTTGAAGGGGACTTGATCATACAATCATATCTTGATCCTATGTTTAATTTTGATGGATGGGAAGCCATAGATACGATAAAAGGTAGCCTAGAATTGTCAGGATTGCAAGTCGGTACTTTTGATGAGTTATCAGAAGTAGATTATCTTGGCGGGCTCTCTATTGGGTTTATGCCGTTTTTACATACCCTAGAAATAGGAGATAAACTTACCAGTATACCCGGTGATCTTGGGATCGCTCTAAGTATTGATTATGATTTGACTTCAGAGTTTCCTCATTTGACTTCAGTGGGCGGTGATCTATACTTACGTGCTAAGAGTCTTAGTGGCTTTCATAACCTTGTAACCGTAGGAGAAGATCTAAATATTTATTGCAGTGAGCTGAATGATCAATTACTGGCAGCATTAACGGAAGTAGGTACAGATATCTCACTGATATTGGAAGGTGAAACTGAT
>JAHDGW010000038.1 GCA_020631635.1 Saprospiraceae bacterium | reverse complement strand
CACCTGATGAGTGAACTCTACAAAATGGATGGAATATACCCAAGGCTATCCATCGAGTCATGAGTTCACCATTGGGCTGACCGATGAACCCTCCGATATCGCTACCACAAAAAGATACTCCTGATATACTTAAGCGCTGTGCTTGTACATCAGCTAGCCATAGGTGCTCCCAGTTGGCAATATTATCACCTGTCCATACACTTGAGTATCGTTGCATACCTGCATATCCGCTACGCGTGATGATGAGCGCTCGATCACCATTGCTATGTCTTTTTACACCTTCATAAGTAGCTCTCGCCATCTGCATACCATATACATTATGGACTTCTCGATGGCTCGTAGTTTTGCCTTCATAGTGATGCATTACATTAGGGGGGAATGTCTTAGATGGTACCTCAAAGAGTGCAGGCTCGTTCATGTCATTCCATACACCTGCAACGCCGAGTTCTTCTATCAATTCTTTATATAACCCTGCCCACCAATCTCTTGCATCTGGATTGGTAAAATCTGGGAAGTAACAATCTCCTGGCCATACTTTTCCTTCGATGTATTCGCCCTCAGCAAGCTTGCAGAAATAGCCTTTTTCTAGACCCTCAGTAAAAACAGGATAGTCTTCATCTACCTTGATGCCAGGATCAATGATCACCATGGTTTTGAAACCCATGTCGGATAAGTCATCAATCATTTTCTTGGGCTCTGGAAACTTCTCTTTATCCCAAGTAAAACATCTGAAACCATCCATATAGTCAATATCTAGGTAGATTGCATCACAGGGAATTTGATGAGATCGCATCGTTTCTGCTATTTCTCTTACTCGTGATTCTGGATAGTAGCTCCACTTACATTGTTGAAATCCTAGTGACCAAAATGGTGGTAAATCTGGTGTACCCGTCAGCCAAGTATATCTTTCGGCGACTTTAAGTAATTCTGGTCCGGCAATGAAGTAGTAGTTCATCTCACCACCTTGAGCCCAAAAGCTCGTAACTTCCGACCGCTCTTTGCCAAAATCGAAAAATGCTTCGAAGCTGTTGTCAAAAAAGACTCCATATCCAATTCCATTTCGCAGCCCATAGTAAAATGGAATATTCTTATATAACGGGTCAGACCCCTTTTGGTAACCATAGTTATCTGTACCCCAGTTTTGGAAACGATGACCGCGCATATTGAGCTCTACCGTTTTATCTCCAAGACCATAATAGGCTTCTCCAGTAGTGGCTGTTTTCGTCATTTGTACGATATGACCACCATTCTTGACATTTGGCTCCCAATGAAATCCTTTTTCGTCGGCATTGATCACAAAGCCTTCCTTATTGAGAAATCTAATTTTTAAATCACTCTTATCAATTTTTACATCTAGCGTTGCGGTACTCAGACATAGATGGCTATCATCTTCACTTACATCATAAGCAATCGAATCAAAGTTCTTTTTGTCATCTAGTCCATATGAGAAATCTCTTTGAAATTGTCCTCTTATGGAATATCGTACTCGTACGATTTCTTCACTTATCGGGTATAGTCTAAGTATACATCCGTGCTCACCTTTGCATTCTAAATATGCTGCTGTAGCGTCGTAGCTGGTCAATTTTCCTGGATGAGCTTCTCGCTCTTCGTAGTATATAGTTTTCTTTTCGATCATGTTCAGTAGGGTTTTCTTTTGACAGGCAAATATGACTTATTTCAAAGAAATTTACACCTTGCCTATGGTAGAATTATTAGCAATATGAGCTCCTTTTTTAACGATAATAATACCTTGTCGGATGCAATAATCATCTGTTTCATCATCCGCAAGACTAGTATCTCCGATAATTTTCACATTATGTCCTATTCTCGCATTTTTATCAACGATTGCATTTTGAATAATAGCATTATTTCCGATACCTAGTAGTTCGTTTTCTTCGAGTTCTTCCATCTCATCTAGGGTCTGATAGTAGTCATTACCCATCAATATCGCATCACGAATAATTGTATTTCTTCCTATGCGAGATCGTATACCTATGACACTTCTCGATATCTCTTTGGCGTGGATGATACAGCCATCAGCAATTTGACCATACGACACTTGAGTACCAAAAAATTTGGTTGGTGCTAGCATACGGGCACTTGTATAGATTACATTATCATTGTCATACAGGTGAAATTCGGGAAGCCATCCCGTAAGTTTGAGATTAGCTTCAAAATAAGAGCTAATAGTCCCGATGTCTGTCCAATATCCGTCATAGGAATAACTGGCTACTTTATAGTCTTCACTATTTACAGCATGAGGGATGATTTGTTTTCCAAAGTCTACTGCATCAGGCATTTTGGCAAAAAGCTCATCCATGATATTTTTGCTGAAGACATATATTCCCATAGAGGCAAGATAGTCTTTACCTTCTTGGGTATATTTTTCGGGCAAAGGAGATTTCCAGTTGGGTACTTCAGCGGCGTCAGGTTTTTCTATAAAACTACTGATCATATTGTTTTCATCGACTTTCATGATGCCAAATCCTGTTGCATCATCGGCATTGACGGGTATAGTAGCTACGGTGAGGTCTGCACCACTTGCAGCATGTTTTTCAATAACCTCTTCTAAGTCCATTTGATACAATTGATCACCTGACAAGATGATGCAGTATTCGTAGTTCGTGGAGTTGATCCGAGGTAGCGATTGTTTTACAGCATCTGACGTCCCTTGAAACCAATCTTTATTATTCAAGGTCTGCTCGGCAGCGATGATATCTACAAATCCTTTAGAAAATTTATCAAATTGGTAAGTTCGTTTGATATGAGAATTCAATGAAGCAGAGTTAAACATCGTAAGCACAAACATCCGATGTATACCCGAATTGATACAATTACTTAGAGGAATATCTATTAGCCGGTACTTACCTGCAAGAGGAACGGCCGGTTTGGATCGATGAGCGGTGAGTGGGTAGAGACGAGATCCGACTCCACCACCTAGTATAACGGCTACAGTTTTGTTTATCATGGTTCCTTTTAGTTATTGATGAGTAGATTATATTGGTGAGCATAGTTTGAGGCTGCATGATCCCATGAGAAATCCAAGGCGCTGATTTTATAACGCAGTTTATAGAGTTCTTTTTTTTGGTCAAAAATCGATTTTGCTCGTAATATAGCATTCGCTAATTCTCCTGGTGTAGTATGGTCAAAAGAAATACCATTGCCGCCTACGGTAAAGTCGGGTACAGTGTCTTTCAATCCTCCTGTATATCTTGCTATAGGTATTGTACCGTATCGCATAGCATACATCTGATTGAGCCCACAAGGCTCAAATCTCGATGGCATCATCAAAAAATCTGAGGATGCATATATCTGATGTGCTAATGCTTCATCGTAAGCAATGATACTAGATACATTCTTTTTATACTTATGATCCGCTAGTTTCAATTGATCACCAACTGTGGGATCTCCCGATCCTAATAAAATGAAACATATATCTTTCGTTTTGGACATCACTATATTGATGGCTTCAGGTATAATATCAGCTCCTTTTTCATAGGCAAGTCTTCCTATGAAACTTACTAGCATTTTAGTTTTGAATAAACCGTACTTTCCAGCAAGAGAAGACTTGTTTTTTTGTTTAAATGTATTTAGGGAGTCATCTAAATTGAAGTCAATATGATTATCATTTTTAGGGTCCCAAACCTCATGATCTATTCCATTAAGAATACCCGTGCATTTTCTTGATTCATGATTTACTAAAGCAGTCAGCGAACCAAATTCTTTCTTTAGTTCTTGCATGTAGGCCGGCGAGACTGTATTGACTTGCCATGCACATTTTATGGCTGCTGCCAATGAGTTTAGTCTACCGTCCCACTCCAGTAGTCCCTCATGCTCTAGCTTATACTTAGGGAGGTAGTTTCTTAATTCCCAGTCAAGACTTCCTTGATATTGGCCATTATGAATGGTAAAAAAAACAGGTGTATTTGCAATCTTTTTATACTTTCTACATTGCTGTAACATAAACGGAATAAGCCCAGTCATATGATCATGGCAGTGCAATAGCTCAAAGGCTTCCTTACTTTCTAAGATCCAATCTAGTATGGCTCTCTGAAAAAGTATATTTCGCTCGGCTTCATCAGGATATCCGTGTCCATCAGCTGCTAGATATATGGATGGACGATCAAAGTAATCAGGAATATCAACGGTATATAACGGAAATCCAAGATCGCTTTTCTTTAGTTTTTTGATTTTGAACTTGATGATCAATTCACCACATTCCATCTTGGAGTCATGGACTTTTTGCCATGATTTTGATTCTATCCAAGCTGTTTTGTACTTAGGGATGATGACGGAGGCATTGACACTTTGTTTATTAAGATACTTAGGTAATGCTCCTACTACGTCTCCCATTCCTCCAGCTTTGGCAGCGGGATAGCATTCAGTACTTATGTAGAGAACTTTAGTCATGATTTTCTAGGCTTTAAAATGATTCCTGCAAGAGGAGGAATATCCAACATGATAGACTGTGTACGTCCGTGGCTTTCTATTTGCTCAGTTTTGATCTTTTCCTGACGGGTGTATCCACTCCCCCAATACTTGGAGTCATCACTATTCAGTATGATATCATATGCTCCACATGGAGGTACCCCGACTCGATATTTCGATTGGGGATTGGGTGTCATATTTAGTAGTATGACAAGCCACTCACCTTTGTGTTTTCGTATATAGCTAAGGACACAATTATGATGATCATTCCATTCTATCCACTCAAATCCTTCAGGGCTATAGTTTGATCCGTAAAGGACAGCTTCATTTTTATAAGTTTGGTTTAGATCTTTTACCATGGTTTTTATCCCTTGGTGCGGGGTATGATCTAGTAAGTGCCATTGTACTCCTTCATCTACTTTCCACTCGCTAGTCTGACCGATTTCACAACCCATAAATAGAAGTTTCTGCCCAGGGTGAGTATACATATAGGTGTATAGTAACCTTAAGTTGGCATGTTTTTGCCATTCATCTCCAGGCATTTTATAGATCATAGATTGCTTGCCATGGACTACCTCATCATGTGAAAATGGGAGCACATAGTTTTCAGAAAAAGCATAGGTCAGGCTTCTACTGATGTCACTATGATGATATTTTCGGTGGATAGGATCTCGTTCAAAATACTCCAAAGTATCATTCATCCATCCCATCATCCATTTTAGCCCAAAGCCTAAGCCTCCATCGTGTACAGGTTTAGTCACTCCAGGAAATGCAGTAGACTCCTCGGCGATCATGACTATGTCCGGGAAGTCTTGATATACGGATGTATTTAGATCTTTGAGCATATCAATAGCAGCGAGGTATTCATTACCTCCAAATTCATTGGGAGACCACTGTCCTTCTTCTCTAGAGTAATCAAGATATATCATGGAAGCCACGGCATCTACTCGGATACCGTCTGCATGATAATAATCTAACCAAAAATGAGCACTAGAGATAAGGAAAGATCGTATCTCGGGCCTTTCATAATTAAATATGAGGCTATTCCAATCTGGATGAAAACCTTTGGCATATTCTGGGTGCTCATATAGTTTGGTGCCATCAAAATCCGCTAATGCATGCTCATCTGAAGGGAAGTGAGCAGGTACCCAGTCGAGTAAGACCCCTACTCCAGCTTGATGGAGCTTATCTACTAGCTTTTTAAAATCATCAGGATTACCAAATCTACTACTCGGAGCAAAATACCCTGTACATTGATATCCCCAAGATGGGAAATAGGGGTGTTCCATTACAGGTAAAAATTCTACATGTGTAAACCCCATTTCCTGCACGTAGCTTACTAGCTCAGTGCCCAGTTCATCATAATCTAAACTTTCGCTTTTTGATTTCTTTTTCCAAGATCCTAGATGTACTTCATATACACATTGTGGAGCATTGAGATGATTGGCTTTATGCCTATTTGACATCCAATGGTTATCATTCCATGATTGATCATTTTTCCAAACTACGCTGGCGGAGTTGGGTGGGGTTTCATATAACCGAGCATATGGATCGGCTTTTTCTCTGATCTGATCATCATGATGAGAAAAAATCTTGTATTTATAAAGATCACCTACTTTAATTCCAGGTATAAATCCTTCCCATATACCAGAAGCGTCCCATCTTACATATAGATTATGATCTGATCCTTCCCAGCAATTAAAATCACCTATCACTTGTACGTATCTAGCTCCAGGGGCATATACAGCAAAATAACATCCTTTTTCATCGTGTAGCTCAATAGGATGAGCTCCAAATTTTTCATAAAGCTTAAAGTGCTTTCCTGCCTTAAATAGCTCTATGTCAAAATCAGAGAAGAGACTATGGGTAATTACCATAAGAGCATGATTAGTTAGTTACGATAGCGCATTATATTATACGCTACCTGTTAAATTATGGGATTTCATTGATCTTTTCCGAATAGTAAGGGTGAAATATTAATCAATTCTTATTTAAGGACCCAGAGTGTTGATAAACTATTATTGGTGGATCTAATTACTATTAGAAGTATCTTCTGTCATTCTTTGATATAACTCCAAATCAAAGAGTGGGTAGAGGAGTAGGGCGAATTTTATAGGGTTTAGTATTATTTAAGCCAGTTGGTTAAAATAGATGATTATATACGCCATGATATCTAGTCTTTTTCAAAATTGTATCTTGCATTGATTTTAGATACAGACTTATAATATATATCATGATGCTTTTTATGCTTTTCGATTTTCCTGATTTCGCGAGTTCTCAGGTTTGGATGAGTTTGCTGACGCTTACTTTTTTAGAGATAGTTCTTGGAGTAGATAATATCATTTTTATTTCTATCGCCGCGGGTAAATTGCCAAAAGATCAACAGAAAAAAGCTACTAATATTGGGCTGGTCTTGGCTATGGTGTTGAGGATAGTATTGTTATTCGGCATATCCGTGCTGATAGCGATGAGTGAGGCTTGGTTTCATATTGGAGCAAAAGGGTCGTGGATATACGGAGGTTTTTCTGGACAAAGCTTGATCTTAATTGCTGGAGGTATTTTCCTGCTTTATAAAAGTGTATCTGAAATACATCATAAACTAGAGGGGCATGCAGATGATAACCTGGGAGCTAAGAAAAAAGCTACATTCTCAAATGCGATTATTCAGATCACCGTTATCAATGTCGTGTTTTCTTTTGACTCTATCTTGACCGCAGTAGGTATGACCAATGGCTTGTTTGGCGCATTGTTTATAATGATCGTAGCGGTAGTTTTTTCAGTAATTATTATGATGCTATTTGCGGTGCCAGTGGGTAGGTTTGTCAATAAGCACCCGACGCTTCAGATGCTTGGTTTAGCATTTTTGATACTTATAGGTTTTATGTTGATCATAGAAGGCGGACATCTTGCGCATTTATCGATTTTTGGTAGTGAAATCGGTGCAGTACCTAAAGGGTATCTATACTTCGCTATAGCATTTTCGCTACTAGTAGAGGTTTT
The DNA here is from genome assembly GCA_020631635.1 of Saprospiraceae bacterium. Classification (GTDB taxonomy): domain Bacteria; phylum Bacteroidota; class Bacteroidia; order Chitinophagales; family Saprospiraceae; genus JAHDGW01. The sequence continues at coordinate 9,228 of JAHDGW010000038.1, read as the reverse complement.
GAATATGAAGCTCAGAAAAACATCTAAACCTGTACAGCTACATGGTGTGGCAGAAGAGGCGACAAAAGCAGGAGTCTATGAAGAGGCTTAGTATTTTAGCTTGTATCTTCTGTGTTTTTTATTCTTGTAGTAGCACCAATAATGATCCCTATCAGCAAATAGATGGGAGTACCATGGGTACATATTATATCGTAAAATGCCCAGAGCACGATCAATCGCTAAAAAGTGGCATTGACTCCGTACTGCTAGAGTTTAACCAACAATTATCGACTTATATAGACAATAGCCTGATCAGTCAAATCAACAGAGGAGAGACTGATCGTTTTGAAATCTCTAAATCCCACATCAAAAAAACCTTTGAAATTTCTAGGCTTATTTATACCTCTAGTGATGGAGATTTTGATCCCACGATTGCAATTTTGACTAATTATTGGGGTTTTGGCTACACTGGTAGAAAACCAATTTCTCAAGTGGATAGCACCAGGGTGAACTCGTTAAAGTCGAGGGTAGGGTTTGATAAAATCACGTTTAATTGTGATGATACCTTTTGCAGTCTTGATAAATCTGTAGAGGGAATTAAATTTGATTTTAATGCAATCGCCAAGGGTCAAGGAGTAGATGCTATTGCGGATTATCTCAGACAACAGGGGATAGAAGATTTTTTAGTAGATATCGGAGGTGAGCAGGTACTATCTGGAAAAAATGCCAAAGGGGAGCCTTGGTCAATCGGTCTGAATAATCCTATCGAAAATGCTGATTATCGAGATATCATCAAAGTCTTACAAGCAAGTAATATTGCCGTGGCTAGTTCAGGAAATTACCGCAGCTTTTATGAGCTAAATGGAGAAAAATATAGCCATACACTCAATCCTCATACGGGTTTTCCAGAAAGATCCAATTTACTAGGTACTACGGTCGTCGCTAATAGTTGTATTTTTGCTGATGCATATGCGACCACATGCATGGTGAAAGGCCTAGAAAAGTCAATAAGCTATATAGAATCACTTCCTGATGTGGAGGCCATTTTTTTTTACAATAATCAAGACAGTTTAGATATCGCAATGAGTAGCGGTTTCGCCAATTATATCAAAGAATAATAGATATGAAAGACCTTAAATTTAATCTAGATCAAGATTTAGTATTCTTTGACATAGAGGCTACTGGGCTCAATGTATTACGAGATCGTATTATACAGATTGCATTGATCAAGTACCCTAAATCAGGTGCCCCCAAAAAGGAGTTAGTATTATTAATTAATCCTGCGATGCCTATTGCACCGGATGCATTTGCTGTACATGGTATCAGTGCTGAGATGGTGAGGAACAAACCAGTATTTGCACAAGTTGCTGATGAGCTATTTGATTTTATCGGAGATGCAGATCTATCAGGTTATAACCTCAATCGATTTGATGTGCCTATGCTGATGGAAGAGTTTGCGAGAGTGGGGAAGGAGTTTGATATCAGTAAACGTAGGATCATCGATGTCCAGCGTATTTTTTATAAAATGGAACCCCGAACTCTATCTGCAGCGTATAAGTATTATTGCAATGAAAAGCTCGAAGGCGCTCATGATGCCTTGATCGACGTGGAAGCGACTATAGATGTACTCAAAGGACAGATAGCTATGTACCAAAACCGGGATCATGAAGATGGCGATGGTAATATTACTAAGGTACCAGTACGAAATGATATGGATGCCTTGGCATCATTTACCAATGATGGCAATACAGTGGATGTAACTCAACGTTTAAAATACGATCATAACAGGGAGATTATATTCAACTTTGGAAAATATAGTGGTCAGAAGGTAGTAGATGTACTCAGTCGGGATAAACAATATTACCACTGGATTTTAGAAAAGGATTTTTCTTCTCAGGTCAAACAAATCATAAAAAAACTGATGAAAGAGCATGTACAAGGCTAGCGTTTATCTCTATTTATTCTTAGCTATTTTGTTCATGCAAGCCTGTTATGAACCCTCCAATGGTTGTCTTGACCCTAATGCCAGCAATTACGATGTATCTGCTGACGAAGCCTGTGAGGATTGTTGTACAGCAACAAGTTTGACACTGAGGCTAGAGTCCATGTATGATACCCTTTCATTTGGGTTTAATGATACATTGATAAATAATTTTGATCAACGATTCTTGGTCAAAAATCTGCAATATTTTATAGATGATGTTACCTTGATTGGAGATGATATGCAACAATTTAGAGTGCAAGATTCAGTAACACTTACATTTGCAGATCAAGATTCTTTTGCTATTGTAGATGACCTTTTATTTGTGTCTCCAGTGCTACCTAGTAATTCAGTAGGTGTATTTGATGACTTCATTAGTTATGATTCATTGCAATTTACTTTTGGGATGGATCAGGTCTACTTTGATGCATTACGAGATGAGCTGCCCCATGATTATAGTTTGGTCAGTGATGCCGATACCATGTATATAGAGGATCTCCAAAGGTATAGTCAGTTACGTATATTGATACAAACCAATGCAGATGATAGTCTATCACTAGATACATTTGATATATTGGATACAGAGTTGTCATTCAAGATTCATTCTGCGTTAGATACCACATTTGTACGGGGTGAAAATATTACCATAACTAGGTCAGTTGATTACAAAAAATGGTTTGGTCCCATTGATTTTACATTGTCACGAGAAATAATTAGAGAACAAATAATCAATAATTGTCCTCAAGCGTTTCAGTAGTACTAGTACATTCGATGTAACTTTATTATATGACAAGCTGTAAGTCTTCATATCTATTTTTGCTCCTGATAGTGGCATTAGTGTCCTGTGAAGAGGAACAGCCTTCGGTAGAGGATTACATAGCTACTCCTTACACCTTGAGTTTGCCTGATGACTATGCGGCAATGCCTATCCCAGAAGACAATCCGCTAACTCAGGAGGGGGTAGATCTTGGACATAGGCTGTTTTTTGATAAACGACTTTCTGGCGATAATACACAATCATGTGCATCTTGTCATTTGACGAGTAAAGGTTTTACTGATGGTAAAAGGTTTTCTGTAGGTATAGATGGCATTGCTGGTCCGCGATCGTCTATGAGTTTAGTTGATGTTGGGTATACATCAGAGTTGTTTTGGGATGGTAGAGTCAATACATTGGAGGTTCAAGCTCTACTTCCTATCGAAGATCCTATCGAGATGCATAATACATGGACTAATGCACTAGACATGATACGTGAAGATGAGCTATACCCGGAGTTGTTTAGAAAGGCATTCAATATTAAGGATAAGAATAGTATAACTAAAGAAGATGCGGCCAAAGCCATTGCTCAGTATGAACGGGCCATCGTAAGCAGTGGAAATTCAAAGTTTGATAGAGTGATGCGTAATCAGGACTTGTTTACACCTGAAGAATTTTTAGGATGGTCTGCATTTACGGATGATGATCCATTTGTACCAGATGCAGAATGCAGTCATTGCCATGCTCTACCAATATTCGGCTCTGATGAATTTTCAAATAACGGTATTCAAGAGGCACAGACTTTAGAGGACTTTTCTGATAATGGTCGAGGAGCTGTTACTGGTGTAGCTTTCGATAATGGAAAATTTAAAGCACCATCACTGCGTAATATTGAGTTGACCGCACCATATATGCATGACGGACGATTTGAAACATTAGAGGAAGTGATTGATCATTACATGTCAGGTGGCAAACCTAGCCCCAATAAAGATCCGCTCATATCTGCGATCGCTACAAATGGACTCAATGAGGACCACAAAATAGCACTGATTGCGTTCCTAAAGACGCTCACTGATCCAGATTTACAAGAAAATCCACTTTATCAAGATCCATTTTAGACTAATTTATTTTGATTTTCATTGCTTCCAAGTATACTTATTGTAAGTATAGTCTATTATCATGGATCGTAAACTACTGATAAGTAACGGGTTATATTTTATTACATATCATATTACAATAAAAAATATGTGATTACGCCTTGTTTTTGTCCTTGTTCTAGGAAAAATTTATTTCGATACTTGTATTATGAAGTTATATCAGAAGCGATATAGCGAGAGATTGAGAAAGTCTCACATCAATAAGGATATGTTCATGGGATTATAAATCTTGTTAAAGGAAAGTTGCTTTTCGACCCTAACTCAAAAAGCGGCTTTCTATTAACAAGTATAATTTGCAAAAGCCCAATATTCTTATCACATAAAATGCCAATTGAAATTGAGTTTAAAATAATTTAAAGGTGAGCGAAGTGGTTATCGCTCTGAGAGCCTTTAAGAAATATGTTCATGGGATTATAATTAAAAATGACTGCCAACGGGCGGTCATTTTTATTTTATGGATATACGTTTTCGTTCGCCCTGCTTTTGATTTTACTAGTAATTATTCATGACTTTAAGAAAGCTCTGCACTTTAGCGAAGGCTTCACTTTTCTTTGCTGAGATCATTATTGTTTCGCCACTCAACTTGATGAGGCATAATTTACTAGCATGTAGCATCATATGATCGATGTGCAATTGCTCTTTCCATAGTTTATTTTGTTTGTTACATCCATGAGGTCTATCTCCTATGATGGGATGTCTCAGATGCGCCATATGTTTCCTGATTTGGTGATATCTGCCAGTAATTGGCTTTACTTCTACTCTAGTATACCTACTCGTATTATGACGTTGATTGATAAGTGGAATCTCAAAGTATTCCTTGGGGCAAATAAAGCTTTCGGCGGCTTGTACTTTTCCTTTATCATTGATTAAAGGATAGTCGAGATGTATGCTATCTGTTACATAACCACGTACAATGGCCTCATAAGTTTTCTCAACCTTAGATGCTTGAAACTGCTTCTGAATCCAGCTTTGCGCTTCTTTGTTTTTAGAAAACAATAATATGCCTGAGGTCTTTCGATCTAGGCGATGTGTAGTGTATATTTTGTATCCTACTTGATCACGTAGACTTTGTAATGCAAACTCTCGTACATCGCGGGCTATAGCACTTCGATGTACGAGTAGTCCATGTGGCTTGTTGATTGCGATGAGTTCTTCATCTTCATATACGATTTCAAGGAGTGTACTCATCTACGCCTCATTATCTGCGTTGTCCTGTTTTACGTTGTTTTCGCTGTGCAAAAAATTCTTGTTTTCTCCGTTGCTTTTCTTTATTCCACTCTTTTTTCTCTGCCGCCGTCATCGGTTTATCAGTTTGAGGAAAAGGATGATCATTGACGACATCAATTTTTTGTTTCGTCAATTTTTCGATCTCGCTAACAAATGCATTTTCTTCTGGCTCACATATCGAAATAGCTACACCTTCTTCTCCCGCTCTGCCTGATCGGCCTATACGGTGTACGTAGGTCTCAGGGAGATTAGGTACATCATAGTTAATGACGTATCTCAGTTTATCGATATCGATACCTCTAGCGGCAATATCTGTAGCTACAAGTACTCTGAGGTTTCCATCTTTAAATGCTTTAAGGGCCTTTTGTCTTTGATTTTGTGCCTTATCTCCATGGATAGCCATAGAGTTGATATTTTTCTTCTTCAGATCACGACATATACGGTCTGCACCATGCTTTGTTCTCGAGAATAGTAATACTTGCTGTATATCTTTTTCTTCAAGGATATGTTTCAGCAGATTTTTCTTGTCTGATTTGTTGGTGTAGTATAGGATCTGAGATACGGTTTCTGCCGTAGAAGAGACAGGGTTGACCGCGATTTTGATCGGTTCATAAAGTATGCTATTGGCAAGACTCATGATACTATCTGGCATCGTAGCGGAGAAAAATAAAGTTTGTCTGTTTTCTGGGATAAGCTTGATAATTCGTTTTACATCATGTATAAATCCCATATCGAGCATACGATCTGCCTCATCAAGTACAAACATTTTGATATCTGATAGATCCAGTATTCCTTGATTACATAAGTCGATTAATCGACCAGGTGTAGCTACAAGTATATTGGGTTTTCTGCGTATGGCTTGTACTTGTTTATGTTGTTTTACACCACCAAAGATGACTGTAGATCTTATCTCCGTATACTTGGCATATGATTCGATATTTTCTTGTATCTGTATAGCCAGCTCTCTGGTAGGGGTGAGGATAAGACATCGCAAGATGTCAGAGTTTCCTGTTTGATTAAACTCAATCTGCTGTATGAGTTGAATGATCGGTATAGCAAAGGCAGCAGTTTTACCTGTTCCTGTTTGCGCTGAACCGAATATATCTTTACGATCTAATACTTTAGGTATTGCTTTAGCTTGTATGTCTGTGGGACTTTCATAACCCATATCTGCTAATGCTTTATTGATAGGCTCGATGAGCCCCATATCTGTGAAATTCATATTTCTTTTTTAAAAAATGTATCAATACTAAAATCAGTGATTTGGGATTCTTGCACTTTAGTATTGTTGAGGGTATATGCACTCAAATCATTTGAATGCATATACTTTTTTCTGGTGGGATAATTCGCTTATATTTTTTTGACTAAGATTGCACTTAGCCCTTTAGGTCCGTTTTCTGTTTCAAAGCTCACAGTATCGTTTTCGGTAATTTCTCCTTCAACCTGACCAATATGTACAAATACACGATCATTAGATTTACTATCCATAATAAATCCAAATCCCTTATCATGATTGAAAAAAGATACCTTGCCAGTACGTTGCTTTTCGATTATGATACCTCCACGATTGGCAGCTCCTAAGATAATGTCTTTTGCTTTGACGACATTTTTCTTCTTTGGATCTGGCGGAGTATCCGACATGTTACCCCACTCATCTACATAGGAGAGTTGCTCTTCAAAAGAGAGCTTACCGCGTTGTTCTTTTTCAAGTTTTCTTTGTTCACGACGTTCTGCCTTGTCCTGTTTCTTTTTTCTTTTCTTTTTCTCTTTTTCTAGTTTGTTAAATGTTTGCTGTGATTTAGCCATAAAGGATTTTTGAATGTAAATAAAAACTACTCAGTAAAAAGGACGAAATGTAGAGTAGGATAAAAAACCTTTCAGCAAGAATCGCCTAAGTCTGTGAGTGATGCAAAGGTAATCAAAAAAAACGGGCTATGCATCTATAGACAATATTCTGCCGTATTTTTACAATATTTTATATAACTTGAGCATAGCACTAAGTCGATTCTAATGACTAAAAATGATCTAAAATTCCTTCTTGCATATATACTACCGCTCTCAGGTTTTGTTTCAATTTATGCGGGTGGTTGGATGACATATCTTACTGTTTTCATTGCTTTTGTGATTATTCCTATTCTAGATCAATGGATTGCTTCATCTTCTTCCAATACCGTTCAACTAGAAACACCGAATAGAGCTGTCGATAGATTTTTTGACATCATCCTCTATTTTCACGTACCTATGGTCTGGGGATTGATAGTATTATTTCTTATAAAAATCACGAGCACCCAAGTATCCACCTATGAATTGGTCGGTATGATACTTTCCTCTGGTATAGTGATGACTTCATCAGGTATCAATGTAGCGCATGAGCTTGGTCATAAAAAAGGATGGCCAGAGCAGATTGCGGCAAAATTACTATTATTACCTAATCTCTATACTCACTTTACGATAGAACATAACTACGGACATCACGTCCATGTAGCAACTCCTAATGATCCTGCAACATCCAAAAAAAATGAATGGGTATATGCCTTTTGGTTCAGGTCAGCGATAGGAGGATATCTCAGTGCATGGAAGATTGAAAATCGACGCATGAAATCTCTAGGTAGATCAGCATTACATGTATCTAATAAGATGATTTGGAATTCGCTTATGGTTCCCGCTTACTTGGGTTTGGTATTTTTGGTCTTTGGCTTTATACCTATGATTTACGTTTTGATTATAGGAGTGATAGGATTTATCTTTCTAGAAACGATCAATTATATAGAACACTACGGCTTGCAACGTAAACTAAAAGATAACGGGCGTTATGAGCGAGTAGAAGTAGTACATAGCTGGAATAGTAATCACGAAGTAGGTCGCATCATGTTGTATGAACTTACACGACATTCAGATCACCATTTCAAAGCCAATAGAAAGTACCAAGTATTACGTCACTTTGATGAAAGCCCTCAGTTGCCTTATGGTTATCCATCAAGTATTTTGCTTTCATTAGTACCTCCGCTATGGTTTGCAACTATGAATCCTCGACTACAAGACTTTCAAAAATCCGTAGCGTAGGCTTACTAGCGCCTGTACAGTTTGAGTATGAAAGCTCATAGATTTTTATAAAGAGGAAATTTTGCTTAGGATATTTTTATAGAATAGCTATATTGTATTTAATACACTAACTAATCTTTAATTTCGGTGAATCGACGTAAAGCTATCAAAAATACTGCTATCGGTTTTTCGGCCTTTGGCTTAGGTGCTGTTTCGTGCAGTGCTCAAGAAAAAGCGTCGATGAAGCAAGATCTAAAAGGATTACATATCAACCATTCGGCTTGTCGATGGTGTTATCAAGGTATACCGCTAGAAGAATTTGCCGATGCCGCTAAGGATATTGGTCTCAAATCTATAGAGTTACTCAATGAAGATGAGTGGGATACGGTCATCTCGAGAGGTCTACAATGTGGTATATCCAATGGCTCAAAACTTGGGATCACAAAGGGTTTTAATGATGTTGAAAATCATGCACAACTGCTCAAAGATTATGAAGCTTTGATACCCAAAGCGTCGGATAAGGGCATAGAACAGATCATCTGCTTTAGCGGAAATAGAAATGGAATGACCGATGAGCACGGACTAGAGCATTGTGCCCGAGGATTGGAGCCCGTAGTCAGGCTTGCTCAGAAATATAACATCCGTATCGTGATGGAGTTGCTCAATAGTAAAGTAGATCACGCAGATTACCAATGCGATCATACTTCATGGGGAGCGGCACTTGTGGATAAGCTCGGTCTGCCTAATTTTAAACTGCTATATGACATATATCATATGCAAATCATGGAAGGCGATGTGATTGCCACCATTACTAAATACAAAAATTATATCTCTCATTATCATACGGGTGGAGTGCCTGGTCGAAATGAGATTAATGATACTCAGGAGCTATATTATCCTGCTATTATGAAAGCCATACACGAGACAGGATTTTCGGGATATGTGGCTCAAGAATTTATACCTACACAAAAAGACCCTCTAGATAGTCTCAAAGAGTGTCTCATTATTTGTGATGTTTAATGATCTATTAAGACAAAGACTACAAGCTAAAACAATATGTATTTTAACACCAATGGAAAAGATGAAGT
>JAHDGW010000037.1 GCA_020631635.1 Saprospiraceae bacterium | reverse complement strand
GATATATTAATTATATGGATTTTATTTTAGCATCGTAGTAAGGATCCTTAAAGTATTGGTCCAATATCCTGTTTAAACTGACCATAGTTACAATTATTGCAATCGCAGCCATGATTATGATCACCAATATGACATATAACCAGTTGATGAGATCAAATCCAGATATACCGTATGCAAATAACACTACCGCTATGACTAAGATGACGGCAGCTATTATCCAAGATCTGATACTCTCCTTACGTGCTCTGGCTAAAAGCGGTTGCTTGACAAAGGATACCGTAGCTCCTATGATCAACATGGTATCTATCTCCGCTTTACGCTCAGAAATATTGAGTTTGATGATGCTATTCAATACAATAAATGATATGATCAAAAACATGATACTCAACACTATAAATACAATTGATACAAGCGCTAACGTACTAGAAATTTTATCTAGGATATTGTCTTGAAGGTATATAGCTTGAATACCCTCAAATGAATTTAACTGATCAAATGAGCTTTGCCCCCCTGCCGCTTGAAGCATATCATAATTGATATCAAAAGAAATCATGGCTGAAAATGGATTATCTTCATCTGTAAATATCATATCTGCGCCAAACTCTTTTTTCATCTCAGCAAGGGCGTCAGCCTTTGATATATATTGAGAAGTTCCAGACACAGCCCAATCCTGAGATTCTATATGAGCTATAATGGGATCAAGGTCAGTATCCATGATATCGGTATCTAACTCTACAATGGCTCTCAGCTGCTCTTTCAATTTTTTGGAGGCACCACCTTGATGTAGTAAGATCAAAAATAAAAGTCCTGTGAAGAATAGCATTATAGTCATAGAAAAACTATAATTGCGCAGGAGTTTTTGTGATTTATTCTTCAAGTCTGATATTTATAACAAAAATATATAGAAAAATTTAATATGAGCAGTTTTCACATCTTGAATGATTAAATTAACTCTTGAATAAATTTTAAATAGGATAATTCATGAATTCAAATTATATAATTGCATTGGACCAAGGTACGACTAGCTCAAGAGCCATCGTATTTGATCATGATGGTAGCATGATAGATTCTGCTCAGCAAGAGTTTACCCAACACTACCCTCGCTCTGGATGGGTGGAGCATGATCCTCAAGATATTTGGAATAGTCAATTAGATGTATTGAAAACTATCCTCACGAAGTACAATCCTCAAAATATAGCAGCTATAGGAATCACAAATCAACGTGAAACCACGCTTGTCTGGGAACGAGCAACTGGTAAAGCTGTGCATCCCGCAATAGTATGGCAAGATCGTCGTACCGCCGCTTACTGCGATCAACTTAAACAAGAAGGATGGACTGAAAAAATACAAGCAAAGACAGGATTGATCTTAGATGCTTACTTCTCCGCTACCAAGTGCAAGTATATATTAGACCATATCGATAATGGATACGAGCGAGCACAAAAAGGAGAGCTATGTTTTGGTACGGTAGACTCATGGATCATCTATAAGTTAACCGAGGGTAAAGTACATACCACAGATTGCAGTAATGCCAGCCGTACCATGCTTTTCAATATACATGACTTGACATGGGATCACGAATTACTTAATTTATTTGGTATTCCTCTAGAAATGCTACCCAGTATCTCCGAATCAAGTGAAGTCGTAGGCTATACCTCTGCCAAGCTTTGTCAAAAAGAAATCGCCATAGCAGGCATAGCGGGTGATCAACAAGCGGCACTTTTTGGTCAAATGTGTACCGAGCCTGGTATGATGAAAAATACCTACGGTACAGGTTGTTTTATGATTGCAAATACTGGATCTGAAGTGGTATTTTCTAAAAATAAATTACTGTCTACCGTAGCTTGGAAAATTAATGGCCAAGTCAGCTATGGTCTGGAGGGAAGTATATTCGTCGCTGGCGCAGCCATACAATGGCTACGCGATGGACTAGAGTTTATTGAAGATGCAAAAGGGAGTGAATCCCTCGCCGCTAGTGTCGAAGATACCGATGGCGTATATTTTGTACCTGCACTTACAGGCTTAGCCGCTCCACATTGGGATCAATATGCAAGAGGGGCCATACTAGGGCTATCTAGAGGTACAACTAAAGCACATATTACTCGTGCAGCTTTAGAAGGTATAGCCTTTCAGGTCAATGATGTCATAGATGCGATGGCTGAGGATCTTGGAGATCGTCCTCACGAACTACGAGTGGATGGAGGTGCAACACATAATAACCTACTCATGCAACTACAGTCAGACCTCGGGAATATCAAGGTGGTCAGACCAAAAGTATTGGAGACGACTGCGCTTGGCGCCGCATATCTTGCGGGATTAGCTGTTGGATATTGGACAGATATCCATTCTTTAAAAGAGCAATGGCGCTTAGATCAGACGTTTGAATCGAGGACCGAACAGCACAAAGTCCAACAACGAAAAAAACTTTGGGATAAAGCCGTCAAGCGATCTATGCACTGGAATAATTCTGACCAAATAACATGAAGAAAACATTATACTTGGTACAGGCAATTTTCTTTTTGACCATTATAAGCTCATGTAATATGAACAATAACAACATCGATATACAAGGACATAGAGGTTGTCGCGGATTAATGCCCGAGAATACTATTCCTGCGTTTGAGCATGCTATAGAGCTGGGTGTCCATACTCTGGAGCTAGACGTAGTCGTCAACAAAGATCAGCAGATTGTGGTGTCTCACGAACCATTTTTCTCGCATGAGATTAGTCAATTAGATAATGGTCGAAGTATCTCAAAAGCAGAAGAACTGAAATACAATCTATATCAAATGACCAAAACGGAGATGGATACTATAGATGTAGGTCTCAAGGCTCATGAGCGTTTTCCAGATCAAAGGAAAATAGCGACAGCAAAACCCTTATTGAGTGAGGTAATCGACATGGCAGAATCCAAAAACTCGGATATTAGGTACAATATAGAGATCAAACGACGTCCAGAATGGGACAATCAATACCATCCAGACTTTAAAGTTTTCGCTAATCTCCTGCTTCAGTTACTTCACGAATATGATTTAAGTGACAGAGCCACCATTCAATGTTTTGACGTGGAGACCTTACAATACTTATATCAACTTGACATAGCTTACGATCTCGTATATCTAGTCGAAAACACCGACGGCTTCGAGAAGAATATGTCTGTCCTAGGTTTTAAACCCGCAGTGTATAGTCCATATTTTAAACTAGTAGATCGTAAGCTTGTAGATGATTGTCGAAAAGAGAATATACAGCTCATCCCTTGGACCGTGAATGAAAAGAAGGATATTCACCAAATGATAGAGTTTGGTGTAGACGGTATCATCAGCGACTACCCTGATCGTGTTATATCAATCATTAACCCAAGATAGCAAGATCATATGCCTTATATCAATCAGACCGACTATATGCCATCGGCATTCTTTAGGAATGGACACATCAATACGATGTATCCCTTTGCCTTTAGAAAACGACATCAAGTCCAATATCAAAGAATAAGATTGGATACTCCCGACCAAGATTTTTTAGATATCGATTGCTTGCAAAACAATAATCGTAAAGCAGTCATCATATGTCACGGATTAGAAGGAAGTAGCGAGAGCCAATATATGCTTGGCATTGCTAATCATCTCTCCAAAAACCAATATGATGTGCTTGCCATGAATTTCAGAAGTTGTAGTGGTGAAATGAATAATAAGCTTAGACTATACCATAGTGGAGCCACGGATGATCTCCATTTTGTAATCAATCATTTTGCAAACCAATATGATGAAATTGCATTACTCGGTTATAGTTTAGGAGGAAATCTTATTTTGAAATATAATGGTGATGGTCTCTTTCCTTTAGTTGATAAAATAAAAGTATCTATCGCGATCTCTGCTCCTACGGATTTAAGCGCTGGCTCTGCCCATCTACAACGAAAATCTAATTGGCCTTACGAATACCGGTTCTTGAAAAATTTAGGAATAAAAGTACATGAGAAACATAAACAATACCCAGATAAAGTATCTCTAGAACCACTACGAAAGATTAAAACCTTGTGGGATTTTGACGAATATTACACCGCTCCCATTCATGGCTTCGACGGTGCCGAAGACTACTACGCCAAATGTAGTTGCGGCCCGCACTTAGTTAATGTTAAAAAGCCGTGCTACATTATCAATGCCTTGGATGATCCTTTTTTACCAGAAGAATCATATCCCATCCAAACAGCACAAGATCATGCTCTGCTAACGCTGATCACTCCCCAATATGGAGGTCACGTTGGATTTTACACTCCAAAAAGTGAAGCATACTGGAGTGATATCACTATACTTGAGCTTTTAAAAAAACATATCGATGACTAGATTTTTAGCTGCACTTATAATTCTCGGTCTATTTGCCTGTGGCTCTGACAAAAAAGAGCAAAAACAAAGAATAGAAACGGCCATCTACGCCGTCAAAGGAAATATCAATGAATACCAAAAAGATTCTCTTCAGTTTCTCGAGGTAGAGTACTACAATGAGGCAGGCTTACTAGAGCAAAAAGATTTTTTTACCTCAGCACGTAAAATTAAAGGCTATGAAAAATATCTTTATAAAAACGGTAGTAATAACTATTATCGATCGGAGTATTTTGATGGAAACGATAGTCTTCTGAGTTACTACAAGCATCACTATAATCAAAAAAACCTTCGTGCCTCATCCTCTGCTTATCGTGGTGCCAACGATGAATTCCTAAGGATAGAACGATACTATTACGATGATAATAAAAATCGTACTGGCCGTGAAATCAGAACCACCGAAAATGAAGTACAACGTCGATTTGATTTTACATTTGATAAGTATGGTAATGAGAAAGAAATGAAAGTCAGCGATGCTGAGGGAACCCAACTATTTAAGGAATTTTATGAAATCACTAGGAAGAATAAAGATAACGAATGGATGGAAAAATGGGGTTTTGTAGGTAATACACCTAATAGCTATCGAAAAAGGGAATGGGTCAAATAGCTTTGAGCCCTAGTAGTTAGTAGATTGATATTTAGCGATTATATCCCATGGCCTTGTATAGATCGAGCTAAACAACTTACACTGGAGATTAATCGATAATCGGAACCATATCTTATCTTTCTTTAAAAAATTTGAATAACATTTTTCTAGAAGCCAATCTTGATCAAAAGCATCCCACACTCCCACTACAGCAAGCATGTTCCATTTTAAGATAGGGAATACTTCGTACTTGTTTATCGTTTTTATTTCTGTCAGTGAATACGGGAGCCTAGCAAGATCCCTGGATATTTCTTGATAATCACCTTCTACTAATGCGGTATCCAAATAGAAACGAGAAAGAATAGACCAAACTTGTTTACGATATTCTAACTCCACATTTTCTATCAACATCACGATACTATGTCAATAAAAAACGGCCATATGCAAAAGTGAGATAAATGTAGTAGAGCGCATTATGGTTCACATTTCTAAACATCTGCTATCTACTACATTCATTTTCACTTTGGTATGGCTAAAGACTAGTTATTCAGTATTAGAGGTAAACCATCTCCACTACCACCAATGACCACAACTTTTGAGTTTGGTGAATTAGCAAGTTCCATAGTAGCCTCGATTCCTTTATCTTTCAGCAGTTTATCTGACAAGGATTGATTTAATATTCGATTGGCATCTGCTTTGGCTTGAGCTTCAATAATCTTACGCTCTGCTTCCTTTCGCTCTCGATCCAATTTGAATTCATACTGAAAAGATAATTGTTCTTCTTCTAGCTTTTTTTCAATTGCCGCTGTCAATGTTTTTGGCAACTCCACTGACTTGATCAAGATTGCATCTAAGGTGATATGCTTAGGCTCTATAGCTGCCTTGGTCGCTTGAAAAATCTCATCTTGTATTGCTTCTTTCTTAGTACTGTAGAGTTCTTCAGGTAGATATTTGCCTATGATCTCTCTGGTGGCAGACCTTACCTCTGGCTTCAATATTCTATTGATATAATTTGGTCCGATCTCGTCATGGAGAAAACCAATCTTCTCAGCTTGTGGAGCAAATCTATAAGTCAAATCAATCGTAATGGAAAGACCATTTTTCGATAACACTTGTAGCTCTTCTGAGCCTTCATTAATACGTACGTCGTAGATAAACATCTTATTCCAAGGTAGGATAACATGAAAACCTTGACTGTATATTTTATCTTTTTCAAGGCCTCCACCAAATCTCTTAAATACTACTCCTTTTTCACCAGGATCGATCGTCAGGAAGGTCGTATTGGAGAGCATCATAAAGATGATAACTACTACGAATGCGATAATACCTAAGCGGATTAGTTTGCTCTGCTCGGGCAACTGAGGTCTTTTATTTGTTTGATTGAAAGTCATAGTTAGATTTTCTTGCTTGTTTGTGAATATTGATCAATATCGAAAATTTTAAACACTAACATACCAACACCTTGAAGTAGATTATTGTTTTTTATGAAAGCCTTATGGATGAATCAGTTCGTGTACCGCGCTAATCACCGCTTTGGTGTCTTGTTGCATCATACATTTAAAATGTCCTTTTGGACAGGCGGAGTAGCCCAGTTTGGAGCACGGCCTACAATTCAATTCTCCTATTTCAAAAGATTTAAAGCTGACCTCCTGTCCTCCGTAATACGGTCCCATTCCAAATGCCGGAATGGTGTTTCCCCATATTACAAGTTGTGGTTTTTTTAGAGCACTAGCAATATGAAGCATGGCACTATCCGATGTTATCAGTAATTGACCATGTGCTATAACTTTAGCTGACTCCTGTATACTCAGTGCTCCTACCATATTGATACACTGTGCTTGAACAGAATCCCCTATCTCAATTACATCTTTACCTCCTATAAGTACTACCGGCACTTTTACTCCTTCAATAATCTCTTCAATGATACTGCCTGGTATTCTTTTGGTCTGAAATGATGCTCCTAGTGATAAGACTACATACTTTTTCGGCAAATCATCTGGTAATTTCACCTGAGGGTCAATAAAAAAGTCGAGTCCTTTACCATCATTGCTGATTCCCAATCTTGATACTGCTTCAAAGTAGCGATCCACGATATGTTTATTTGGTAATCGATTCACTTTGAAGTTAACCATTAACCATTTTTGAATATTGACCTTGTCGAAGTGCAGACTTTTAACTCTTAACGATCGTATGATCCGCTGGGACCTTAGATTTTTGTGTAAGTCTATAACTTGATCATAATCTTCTTGCTTCAAGCTATCCGACAATTTTTGATCAAATACATCGAAAGCAATAATACGATCGATGTATTTATTGGAATATAACCAGCTCTTATTGAAAGCCTTAGTAAGAAAATGGATTTCAGCACCTAGCTGTAGCTTGGCAGCACGAATAATCGCAGAACAAAGTACTACGTCACCTATAGAACTAAATCTGATGATTAGAATTTTCATACACTAGATATATACTGTATTATCTAGCCATGATCTCATAAACTGTGAAGGGGTAGAAATTTAAATACCTTCACCCTCTATCTGCATGAGGTGTTGTGTATTCTTAAACTGAGAGATGACTGCCTGGTTTGCAGAATATTCATCGTCAAAAGTATTGTAGTACTCCTTTGAGATAGTTCTCATTTCCTTTTGCTTCTCTTGACGAAGATCTATAGGTAAGTCTCTTATTTCTGGCGCAACACGATTACCAAACTGTGTTACTCTACTTTGTTTATTTTTTCGCAATTGAATGGTCAAAGAATTGACCTTTGTAATGACGGTTTGCTTTTCATTTTTGACTTCTTTAGCTACACCTTTTGACAAGGTCTTTGTAAAATCTTGAATAAGGTCGACTACTTCTTTTTTGTAGTCCTCACCTAATGAGGCCAAATCATCATCAAGCTCTGATTTTCGCTTATCGAAGACAATCTGGTAATCTGCAAGTGCTTCTTCGTTATTAGAGGTTTCAGCTGCCGCAACTGGACTTACATTCATGATATCACCTAGTAATGACTCTTGAGCATGAGCCATAAATGCAACACCCATGATTACGAAAGTTAAGATTGTGTTTTTCATATACAAAGACTATTTAAACGATCAGCACAAAGATAATTATCTATTAGGAATAAAGTGCTTATCCTAATATTTATACCATATATAAGGTAAATATATATAAAAATGTTTCTACCTGAATACTCCAAACACGACTTTCACGTAATCTTAAAAGACTGACATAAAAAATCTAAATTTTCAATTTGTATGCAATTCTACTTGCTTGAGGGCGGAGCTGACTAATTGCCCATCTATAGCAGCTAAGGTTAGTTTTTTTACTTCCATACACCAAAGTAGGAAGAAACTCGAAATATGCATCATATTGGAATCCAAGTGATTGCATGATATGATAACAATTATGATCAAATCACTTCTTTCTAAAATTACATATAGCGGAAATAAATAACTATTTTTCGTAAAGCGTATAGAAAGTATAGATAGTTGACACCAGACAGATTTGAGATCATATATCAGGATGAACATATCATCGCAATCAATAAACCACAAAATGTGATTGTTCATAAAACCAACCATGTGAGGGCGGAGGATGTATATGCCTTACAGATACTAAGAAAACAAATAAAAACGAGAGTTTTTCCAGTACATCGATTAGATAAGAATACCACGGGAGTTTTGATCTTCGGTCTATCTAGTGAGGTAGCGCATAAAATCCATAGCCAAATTATCGATCAGCAAACCATCAAAAAATATCATTGTCTGCTAAATAATAAATTGGACTCGACAGTAACATGCAACGAAGCTTTAAAAAACAATAAAGGAAAGGTACAGAACGCTGAAACCTTATTCGATCCCATAAAACAATTTTCGTATCAAGATCAGAAAGGAATAATACATCACTATACGTACTGCCAAGCTATACCTAAGACAGGGCGCATGCATCAAATAAGGAAACATGCTAGTATACTGGGTTTCCCTATCATTGCAGATGGGCACTATGGTTATCATAAAGAAAACAAACTGTTGAAAAGAGAGTTGGATGTAGCTTGGATGTTGTTACATGCAAAATCGTATACATTGCAGCATCCTATCACAGCCCAAGAGATTACACTGGAGGCTGCTCTTTCACCACATTTTAAAAAAGTACTGCGCAAACTTGAAAACGAGCAAGAAGACTAGCTTCCTGAGTAATGCACCCTATATACCACATCAGCATAATCATCACTAATCAAAAAAGAACCATCAGCTAAGATTTCGAGATCTACAGGTCGGCCCCAGACCTCTCCATCAGATTGCAACCATCCCTCAATAAAAGGACGATAGTTACTAGCTGAGCCATCCACCGCAATCTCTACAGAAGAGATTCTGTAACCTATCTTTGTACTTCTATTCCATGATCCATGCTCTGCGATGAGTACTGTACCCTTCATTTCGGATGGTACGTTGGCATTGCTTAAAAACTCAAGCCCTAGAGGTGCTACATGAGGTCCGAGGTTTTGTGCTGGAGCAGTGAATTCTGAGCATGATCGTTTTTGTCCAAATTCCGGGTCCGCTAAGTTACCTTGATGACAGTATGGATAACCAAAATGCTGAAAATCTGACTTCGCGTGATTGAGCTCGCATGCTGGAATATCGTCACCCATCATATCTCTTCCGTTATCAGTAAACCAGAGCTCTTGTGTATCAGGATGCCAGTTAAAGCCTACCGTGTTACGTACTCCTCTCTGTACGATTTCTAGACCTGTACCATCAGGATTTACTCTCGTAATGGTATTAAATATTTCATCCTCCGATTCACAAATATTGCAGGGAGCTCCTACAGGCACATACAACTTATCATCTGGTCCAAATGCGATGTACTTCCATCCGTGATGTGATTCTGTGGGATACTGGTCATAAACTACCGTGGGTGCCCCGGGATTATCAAGTCTATTTTCTATATCCGTGAATTTTAAAATACGATTTACCTCCGCCACGTATAAATCACCCTTATAGAAAGCTACCCCATTGGGCATATTTCCGTTTTCATATAAAGTATAAGTTGTGTCCACATGAAAGTCATTATCAGAATCGACACAAGCATATACACTACCCTCTCCTCTAGTACCTACGTATAATACACCGCTAGGACTGATATCCATGGATCGTGCATTGACCACATTTTCTGCATATATGTCAATAGAGAAACCCTCAGGCAATTGTAAAGAATCTAAGGGCAAATCTCCTTGATAATCCGTAGATAAAGCTTTAATTGGAAGGTTGACAAAGCTACGAGCGTATACATAGATACCTAGACTTATCACCGATAGTATAGCTAATATGATTGCGATTTTTTTCATCATGCCTAATTACTTTAATCTTGTGTATAGTGTCGTAATATATCTAAAAGTTCGGCAGTAATCATTGCGGTTGCCCCCCAAAGTGTTTCTCCTTCAAGATCATAATATGGAACATCTTTCAGTGAAACTCCTCTTACCTCAAGGTCTTTTACCTTAGCAGCTGCGGGATCTAAAAGATGACTTAGCTTCACATCAATAACGCGATCTACCTCTTCTTCTTGTATTTTGAAGATAGGCTTATGATCTAAAACACCGACAAAAGGAAAGACCAAGAATTGGCTAACAAAAACATAAAGCTGGGTAAGAGCGCCGACGACCTGTATCTCCTCGGGAGACACTCCTATTTCCTCCATAACCTCACGTAGAGCACAATCTAGATACGAGTTATCCATAGGCTCAAGCTTACCTCCAGGAAAGGATATTTGCCCCTTGTGCTTGTCGTATTTGTTCTTACTATTCCGTTTGATATATAATATATGCCATCCGTCTTCTCCCTCATATAAAAGGGCCATCACACAAGCCTTCTTCACCGTAAGCTCATTGTATACTCGGTACATCGTATGCTTTCCAGATGGTGCCATTACATCTTGTGCCATTGCACCTCTTGACTTAACTATGGAAGATTTGAGAAAATCAATAAGATTTCGTGACATTCCTTTCTGTTTATTATAAAAAAACCCCAACCATTGCTGGTCGGGGCCAAGGGGTTGTATTCCCTTGAAGGGTGTAACACTATATTTTCGGAATAAGTTTACTTATTCGATATCTTCAAATAATTATTGATTGCCATCGACATAGATGGAATCTTCGGTGGTTCTGGTTTAATATTAATAGTGAGGCCATGATCTAAAACGGCCTTAGAGGTCTTAGCTCCAAAAATTGCCATTCTTGTTTCATTTTGCTTAAAATCGGGGAAATTATCAAATAGTGATTCTATACCTAGTGGGCTAAAGAAAACTAGAATATCATAGGTAACATCACTGAGATCTGATAAATCGCTACTCACGGTACGATACATCATTGCATCCTTATAATTGAATTCATTGTCCGTAAGATATTTCACTACGTCTTTGGCCCCTAAGTTTGAGCAAGGCAGTAGAAAGTTCTCTGTTTCACGGTGCTTCATAAGAGCCACGTTGAGATCTCTAATCTTACGTACTCCTACAAATACTTTACGTTTTCTGTAGACAATAAATTTCTGAAGGTAATTGGCTATAGCCTCAGTCAGACAAAAATACTTTGTGCTTTGAGACATTTTTACTCTCATCTTTTCGCACATTCTAAAGAAGTGCTCTATAGAATTTTTAGAAGTAAAAATGATACATGAGAATTCATCAGGGCGAATACGGTTTTTTCTAAACTCTTTTTCACTGACTGGCTCTACATGAATGAAGGGACGCCAATCAATTTTGATATTCCACTTTTTTTCTAAGTCAAAATAAGCGGATCGCTCGGGCTTAGGCTGTGAAATCAAGATTGTTTTTACAGGCTTGTAAGACTCCTCTACAGCTGTTGCTTCTTGTTTAGACTCTACTGACATATATCCTCTTTTAAGAATATTAATTCAAGATACCCGCATTGCTCAATAACCTATATATTACTAACCAAGGCAGAATTTCGAAGGCGCAAAGGTACATAAAAAATTGAAATGGGTATGTGGCCACTACTTTGGAAGAAAAAAACAAGCCTTTCAAAACACGTAAAATCAAAGCAAGTGCAATCACAATTACACCAATGTACGTGACCAACCCAATACCCTCAGTAGGATTAAAGTATATCAGAATATTGATTGGTAAAAGAATGATACCAAGCACCAAATGTATAGATCCCACTGAAAAACTGTATTTCTTAATCAACTCATGCTGAGGTAAAATATATGCAGAAAGTGCAAAGCACAGATGCTTCACTACATAGATGATGACTACCACCGCTAGCACCTTACCAAAGCTAGAAAGACCCATAACCTGCGATAATAATATTAGAAACACTGAAATACTCAAGGTAAAAACTCCATATAGCAGAATCCCATAGATATTAGTGATACCCCCCTCTTTTTTACGTAATGTATTGAAGGCATTATTATTGATCAATGATGAAAATAAATCGCTAACGTATGCCCGATTCTGTGCAGTAATGAGGGCTACAATAATTACGCATATAAGTAAGACCCACATAATGTAGGTCTGCGATATAAACTTGGATCTGTTTAATTTTTGAACCTCAGCGCTCCGCCCCCTTTTATTGATACTAGGTAATAAAGGAACATGATTGACCTCAAAAGGATTTTCCTTAGTCGCATTCAGTTCTTTTTCTTTTGGTGCTACAGTATTATCGGTATTAATAATACTTTCTTGCTGCTGCAGAAGTATAAGCTCTGCACTATCTATCCTGCCTTCTATCTCAAATGGATTGACCTGACCAATCAAAAATCCGGAATCGTTGAAAAAGAAAAGAATCAATATGTAAGCTAGGCGCAACTTCACTCAACGAAGGTAGTCAATATGTTTATTCTAATATTTGTTAATGAGCTGTTATTCTTTGATATCATTGGTTTTAAGCTAACTATCTTTGCCATGCATAATCGCAGCCCGTAATATGTCTAATCATCTGATCCGAAGAATCATCATACTTGCAGCACTCTCTGTGTTCGGTATTTTATTTATACAGACCTATTGGCTGATCAATACTTGGGATCTTAAGGAAGAAGAATTCCACAATAGTGTATCCATATCATTGAGAAAAGTAGCCGAGAATATTGCTTCATTCAATGAAACAGAACTCCCGAAACAAGAACTTATACAACGTAGAGCATCAAATTTCTATGCCGTGAACATCAATAGTGCTATCGATGCTAATGTATTGGAGGATTTTTTATTGCAAGAATTCCAAAATAGATCTCTGTATACTGACTTTGAATATGCTGTATACGACTGTAGTAGCAATGAGTTAGTCTATGGTAATTATTGCAAACTTGGTGAAGAGGAAAAAACGATTGAACGCTCGGAAGATCTTCCTACTTTTCAAGATCTGATATATTACTTTGTAGTCAAGTTCCCATCTAAGCAGAGTTATATATTGACAGATATCTGGGTCTCCGTCATGCTTAGTATAATGGCTTTATTAGCGTCGTTGTTTTTCATTTATTCAGCTTGGATTATACTTAAGCAGAAACGAAATAGCGAAATGCAAAAGGAGTTTATCAATACGATGACCCATGAGTTTAAAACTCCATTATCAAGTATCAAAATAGCCGCGGATGTATTTTTAAAAAATGATCAAATTAAAAACGATAGTCGTTTACACCAGTATGCTGAGATTATCAAAGTGCAGACCTCCAAGCTAAATGATCAAGTCGAAAAAGTGCTAAATATTGCTAGAATCGAAGAAAAGAGTGTCAAAATCAAAAAAGAAGAAATTGACCTCAAATCAGCACTTGATCGCATCGCAAAAACAGAACTTGGTAAATTTAATGTAAGTGATATCAGCCTTCTATACCATGCTCCCAGTGCAGATATAAAAATACAGGCTGATCCACTTCATTTCAATAATATCATTACCAACATATTAGATAATGCGCTGAAATATAGCGAAGCGGGAGATCAGGTGACGCTTTCATACCTAGATAAAGATTATACACATCAGATTAAGGTCAGTGATACTGGTATCGGGATAGCCCCAGAGCACTTAAAACGAATCTTTGATAAATTTTATCGAGTATCTACAGGTAACATACATAATGTCAAAGGTTTTGGATTGGGCCTCTTTTACGTAAAAAACATCTGTAGTGCTCATCAATGGAATATACATGCAGAATCTAAGCTCAATATTGGCACAACGATCACGATAACTATCCCAAAATAGACAACAACATGGCACATCAAGCAAAGATATTTTATGTAGAGGATGATAAGACACTGAGTTTTGTCACCAAAGACAATTTAGAAATACAAGGATATACTGTGGATCACTTTGAAGATGGTGAACAGGCTATCTCGGGTTTCGAAAAAGCAGATTATGATCTCTGTATTTTAGATGTCATGTTGCCGAAAATCGATGGATTTGAAATCGCTAAACATATAAGAACCAAAAATAGTCAGATCCCTATACTATTCTTAACCGCGAAATCCATGAAAGAGGATCGACTCGATGGCTTGCGACTAGGAGCAGATGATTACATCACCAAGCCATTCAGTATAGAAGAGCTTATCTTAAAAATTGAGGTATTCTTAAAGCGAAAATATATATCTTTTGTTAGCACCAAAGTCTTCAATATTGCAAGTTATCAATTTAACTACCCCAACCTTACCCTAAGTCACCCCGAAAGCGGAGATCGTAAGATGACTCAAAAGGAATGCGATCTTCTCAAGCTCCTACTCGAACAAAAGAACACCGTGATCAAACGTGAGCATATCCTAGAACAAGTTTGGGGCGAAAACGATTATTTCCTTGGTCGAAGCCTTGATGTATTTATCAGTCGCTTGCGAAAATACCTCTCTCAAGATGAGCAGATTGCTATTGAAAACATCCATGGCGTAGGGTTTAGGTTGAATGCTTAGCAGTTTTTGGATTTACTGCTTTTAGGTATATTTTAGCATAAGTTGATCTTCTTAGTTAAAGTTCAAATTATCTTTGACGTAAAGAATCCTGAATACTTACAATTTAAGTACATCAAACAATAAGTCAAATCCATTAAACTTACAGAATCATGCTCGACCATAGTATTTTCAAAAAAATAAAGATGTTCATCTTTGATGTTGATGGAGTATTGACAGATACTAATGTACTCATCACCGAAGATGGTAAGTTGCTTAGAACAATGACGGTACGTGATGGTAGCGCCATCAAAAAAGCAATCAATGCTGGATATATCGTCACCATCATCACAAAAGGTGCTAGCGCGGGTGTAAAAGACCGATTACTAGCCCTAGGTATACATGATGTATATGATAAAGTTGTGGATAAAGAAAAGGTCCTTGAAGAAATCATCACAAAGTATAAGATACCACTAGAACACTGCGTATACATGGGTGATGACAATCCTGATATCGTGGTATTGAAAAAAGTAGGCTTGCCTACCTGCCCTAGTGATGCCATCCATGATGTACAAGATGTTTGTGATTATATTTCTCCTCTTGGCGGTGGCAAAGGCTGTGTACGAGATGTTATAGAACGTACCATGCGTATTCAAGGTACTTGGACCATTGGTTAAGCTATAGATGGGAGCATATATTAAGATACTACGTCCTATCAATCTACTCCTAGTAGCCTTGACTCAAGGACTTATCTATTTTTTCATTATATCGCCCGTATCTGATGTATCTCAAGTACCCCTGCTCCTCTCCCCTACACTCTTCTTATTACTCATTATAGATACCATGATCATTGCGGCGGCGGGCTATTTGATCAACGACATCTTTGATCATGAAGTCGATCATCATAATAAAGGGATAAAGACCATCGTAGGTCATCAAATATCGAAGTCAGCCGCTTGGATCTATTATGAGATATTAGTCTTTGTAGGAATGATTATAGCTATCTATGTAGCATACCAAATCGATCATTTATCTTTAAGTAGTATTTACTTTATCGCGACGGGATTACTTTTTCTATATTCTCTCATTTGGAAACAAAGAGCTTGGATAGGAAATATTGTCGTATCACTTTTCACAGCACTGGTACCATTTATTTTGATCTTCGCAGAGCGAGCATTTTACTTTGAGCTCAAAGATCATTATAGATCATTACTGACTTATCAGCTGGGCGGATTTATGGTATTTGCATTTATCACCAATATGATAAGAGAAATCATCAAAGATCAAGAGGATCAAGAAGGAGATCAAAAAATTGGATATCGTACTGCCGCAATTGTATATGAGCATAACACAATCAGAGTGGTAAACGTGCTTTTGCTCACCGTTAATTTAGTGGTGCTCCTATTACTTTTCCTTAAATTTTATCTAGGTGCAGGTTTCACCATCGGGATCGAAAACCCTATTATCATTTGGTCTCTAGTATCGTTGATTGTAATCTTACATGTATACATTTTTATTAAAATTTGGAAGGCTAGACTAAAAAAAGACTTTCATCATATTAGCACAATATTGAAGCTAATGATGCTGGTAGGTCTGATACTCTTTATAGTTTTATAGTATGAAAGAAATACTCAAGGGAAGAAAACTGATACTAGGGTCAAGCTCTCCACGTCGAGCAGAGTTATTATCTAGTATTGATCTACCTTTTGAAAAGAGAGTAAAAAGCATAGATGAGGTATATCCTCAAGATATGGATCCATACCAAGTACCTGAGTACCTCTCTAAACTCAAAGCAGAACCACTCTTGGAGGGTCTCAACGATGAC
>JAHDGW010000407.1 GCA_020631635.1 Saprospiraceae bacterium | reverse complement strand
AATGTTTTAATATTATCCGTAGAGGGTAGTAACGATGGTAAAATTACAAAGACCATTAAATTTGATCCACCAGTATATGATCTTTCTTTTTCTTTGTTGGATATAGATCAACATGAACAATTTATTTGGCAAGATGAAATTACGGTATCAGCAAAATCTAACGGTTTTTCTTTACCGCTAAACAATGGTAATATCAACACAATGGGTAACTGTACTCAATTTGATAATGATACCGATATGTTTTATGGTGTCTGTAAAGTAGAAAGCTTTGATCCTGTCAGTGGTAATGTCGAGTTAAACTTTAGTGGCCCGGTAGATGAAATATTTTTATCCTACCAATACGGTCAGTCCACGTCTGACGACTATAGTCTACAAGTAATTGGATTAAGCAATATTCATTTTAAAAGTGAAGCCAACTGTAGAAGCGTTGTTGCCGTTGATGATGAATTGTGTCTCACCTCGGATAATGACTTCTTCACTATCAAACCATTAAATAATGATATCGAAGGCTCTTCGTCTATTGATGCGTCTTCGTTGAGTATTATCAATGATAATGTATTAGGTGAGGTCATCAATATTTCTTCAAAAGGATATATATTTTACGAAGAGCCAACTGGTGCATGGGCAACGGATATTTTGCGTTATAGAATTTGTGATGTAAATGGTACATGTGATACGGCACAGATCAAGATGATCAATGGTGGCGATATGGAGTATCTTATTGCCGAAGATGATCATATCACTATGTTTTCTAGACAAGAACTATCTGGCAATGTCCTTATCAATGATTTAGCCTCAAGTGAAAGCAAAAGCGTTACAGAATTCGATAATACCAGTGGCGGAACTTTGATGCTAAACCCAGATGGTTATTATAATTTTACACCAGATCATAATTTTTCAGGTGTATATACCAGTACATATACCGTATGCAACTCAGCAGGCACCGTCTGTGATGATGCAACACTCAGTATTTATGTTATCCCCATGACGCTTGAGATAGAGGATGAGTTTCTATTTATGAGCTCAAATATTATAATCAATAATTCTGGTGTACAATCATATGATCTTAAATCATTTATATCACAAACGAATGGAGATAGTAATTATGTATTCATGAATAATACAGCTGCCTCGAACCATATCAGTCTGACTCAAGATGGCATACTTACAGTCAGTACCAATGAGATCATCAATGAAGAGATAAGAGTTAGGGCTATAAACCCAATAACGGGAACTTACAAAGATGCAACATTCAATATCGTTTCGAGATCAATCATTCTGTCAGAATGCGAACCTGCAGTCCTGCAGTCGATAGACGATATTGCGCTTACCTGTGCAGGTGCAGATATTTCAATCAATGTAAGCACCAATGATTTCGCAGATGATCCATTGATAAGTAAAACGTATTCTATTGTGGATAATGTTGATCACGGTACACTAATTTTTGGAAGTACTGGTACTGCCTTCTATACTCCAGAATCTGGTTTTAATGGACATGATGAGATGATTTATGAAGTTTGTTTTTCTAAACTAGAAAATGAAGAAAATCCAGAAGTAAAGAGTAGTACATCAAATACGAGTATCCCAAATGGAATTTCTCAAGTCTATTCACCTATTCAAATAGATCAAGACGGTATTATAGAAGATATACGAATCAATAACATCGAAATCAACCATCAAAAACCTTCAGAACTAAGTCTATACTTGGTAGATCCTAATGGTAACGAGTATAGAATAGCTCAAGGGTTCTGTGATTTAACCAATGACTTAGTACTTTCTATTGCCACTGATGCTACTAATAATACTTTGCCGTGCCCTGTAAATGGAGCGACTATTACCCCTGCAGAGACACTGCTCAATCTGCTTGGACAGTCAATGAAGGGAGTTTGGTTTTTAAAAGTAGAAGATTCTAATGCTGCACAGTATG
>JAHDGW010000406.1 GCA_020631635.1 Saprospiraceae bacterium | reverse complement strand
ATTGTGAGGTCATTGATAAGATCGACTACTAATAGACTAACTCTACCCCCCTCTCAAAAGCCTTTGTATCATATCGCTGAGACTTAAAAGCCTCTACTAAATATTGAAAAGCAGCATCAATATCCATATCCTCACTACAAGTAAAAATATCAATCGCCGCATAGCCATATTCTGGCCAAGTATGGATGCTCAAGTGACTTTCTGCAATAATGACCACTCCACTTACTCCCTGTGGAGAAAACTGATGAAAGAAGTCTTGTACAATCGTCGCTTTACTTCGTCTGGCTGCTTCTACCATCGTTTTGGATATAAAATCGCGATCATCTAGTAAGCCTACATTACAATCATACAGCTCCAACATAGTCTGTATCCCTAGCGGTTTTTTCATACTGTAATGCTACGAAAACTATCGCTGAATATGGTAATGATCATGGCATCTTGTATGCCTATAAAACCTTAGCTTTGGTGTCAAATAAATAGACCATGATACAAACGGATACTATCGTTGCACAATCTACTCCATCTGGCGAAGGTGCTATAGGAGTGATTCGAGTATCAGGACCCAAGACGCTGGAGTTCGTTGATCGGATATTCTATGGTAAAAATCTAAAAGAAGTAGCTGGAAATACCGTCCACTATGGTAAAATCAAAAATGAATCTGGACAAGTAGTAGACGAGTGCCTCGCCACCGTATTTAGAGCACCACGATCATATACCAAAGAGGACTGTATAGAGATCTCTTGCCATGGATCGAGTTATATCATACAAGAGATCATCCGCATCATCATGGAAGCTGGAGCAAGACCTGCCAAGCGAGGAGAATTTACTATGAGGGCATTTCTCAATGGACAACTAGACCTAAGCCAAGCAGAAGCCGTAGCCGACCTCATCGCATCGGATAATGCCGCCAGTCATCAGATGGCGATGAATCAAATGCGTGGTGGCTTTTCTGACGAAATCAAAGAACTACGACAAGAACTGATTGATTTTGCCGCTTTGATAGAACTAGAGTTGGATTTTGGTGAAGAGGACGTAGAGTTTGCAGATCGAGGAAAACTAGAAACACTAGTCGCTGATATCAATACGGTCATTCAGAAACTGATCAAATCTTTTCAATACGGCAACGCTATCAAAAAAGGAATCCCAGTTGCCATCGTGGGCAGCCCTAACGTTGGGAAGTCTACCCTACTCAATGCCCTACTCAATGAAGAAAAAGCTATCGTAAGCGATATTGCAGGCACCACCCGTGATGTGATAGAAGATCAGATAACCATAGAAGGTATTCCATTTAGATTTATAGATACCGCAGGTATCCGAGACACTGATGATACTGTAGAATCTATCGGCATAGAAAGAGCTAAAGAGCAGATCATCAAGGCACAGATCGTCATCTTTATCACAGAGATCATCGAAGATCACAATGAGATTATCAATGAGTATAAATCACTAAATATCGCCGATCATCAAAAGTCTATCATTCTCCTCAATAAAGCAGATGCTTTCCATACCTGTCACAGCTATGATGTAGAAGAAGCAGTAAGTACTCTGACTGGCAGGACTCCAACGCTAGCTATCTCCGCCAAAGAAAAAACTAGAATCGAGGAGCTAAAATCCATCTTACTAAAACTAACAGGTAGTGCCGATTTTCAAGACCAAACCATCGTGAACAATAGCCGTCACTATGATGCGTTGTTCAAATCAAAAGAGGCACTAAATAAAGTACTCTACGGTCTACAATCAGGTATCACAGGTGACTTTATCGCCATGGATATACGGCAAGCATTGCATCACCTAGGTGAGATCACAGGAGAGATCCATACGGATGATCTGCTGGATAGTATTTTTGGGCGGTTTTGTATCGGGAAGTAACTTACCTTCTTTTATTTGTTACTAGACTCTATATCATTACTTTATGCATGAACATTCTGTTCATATTTACC
>JAHDGW010000036.1 GCA_020631635.1 Saprospiraceae bacterium | reverse complement strand
TCATGATTCTCCTCAAGCATCTTAAGCTAAACTGTAAGAGCTGGATCGAGCTTTAGGTCTTCAAAAGACTGAGCTCTGCTATAATCAACGTATGATTGGAATGTTTTCCTAATAAGTGGTAGTTGAGCACTCATCATATCTAATGATGCAAAAGGCTTTTTGACACCGAAATAATTATGAAAAATGATTGGCTCTGTCTGTCCATTAGCATCGTAATCGCCTACATGGAGTTCTACAGGATGCTCTGTGGTAGCTTTCCATTTGAAGTTTTTTCCTACATTTCCGGCAAGGATATCTAGCTTACCATCGGAGTTGATGTCCTCTAATAATACACTATTCCATAGGCCTGATGTTTGATCTAGACCTATCGCACTTGATATGTTTTTGTAATCCGTACCATTAGTGTTTTCGTATACTTTGATGTCCATCCAATCTCCGACTACGACGAGGTCAGGATCTCCATCTTGATCCATATCACCCCAGCTTGCATCTGTGATCATACCCATACGCTCTTTCGTGGCGATGTCAACTCCAAAACCTTTTTTATTTTTTAAAATGAATGAAAATGGTGAAAGTCCATATGATCCCGGTATAGAACGTGCCCCAACGAATATATCATCAAATCCATCTTGATCCATATCTGCTATTGCAACGCATGACCCGTTGGTATGAGGAAGTGAGATGGGCAGACGATTAAGATTGCCTTTACCATCGTTGAGATAAATGCGATCTTCCATCAGTTTGTCCAATTCTTTGAGGTCACCTCCACCACTGACCACATATAGATCTAAGTCTCCATCTTTATCAAAATCTAGAACGGCTGCATCTACATCTTCATACTTGGCATCTACTCGAAAATCTTTGTTATCTGCTCTTTTGTATTCTCCATTTGCTAGTCCGATAAATAAGGCGGGCTCCTGATATCTTGCCCCACCAATAAATATCTCATTGATCCCATCACCCGTAAAGTCAGCTGCAATAGCCGTTGGACCTTCTGTGGATAATCTTTCTGGTATCAGCTTTTCTTGGTTGTAGTCTGTAAATGGACTTTCTACATGAGTCGCGGGGAAAACACTAGTTATATACTCGTCTTCATAAATTTTTCCACTCCCAGCATTCTGAGCCTTCTTCGTCTGTTTTTGGATCGTTATTCTTGTGTCTACTTGCGGATTATCTAAGCGCTGATATGCTCCATCTGGCCATAGTACATCTATAGATTCGATCTTTTCGACCTTACCTAGTCCAAAATATAGATCGTGAGTACTGGAGGACTGGTATCCTCTTACTGTTTCGTATGTTTTCGTGATAGTATGGTCATTATATTTTACAGATACTTGGCTACCTTTTACGGTATAATTGCTTGTTGTATCAAGAAGTGATATACTTACATAATGCCCAGCACTAGCGCTTTTATTTTCTAAAATTAAAGAGGGGTCATTGATGTTATTAATCACTAAATCTAAGTCACCATCTCGGTCTAGATCAGCATATGCACTACCGTTTGAAAAACTCGGAACTCCTATGCCTGAGTCACGAACGTCTGAGAAATTGAGTTGCTCGTTTTGCAAAAACAAGACATTGGTCAATTTTTCAGAAGGCATCACATCTAATGCTTTTTGGAGTTGAGCTGCGCTTAGTTTTTTTGTAGGATCGTTACCCTGTTCATTGAGATACTTGATATAATCTAAGTCATTGGGTCGCTTTACGATGCCGTTTGATATAAAAATATCTTCTCGACCATTGTTATCAAAATCTTGTATGAGTGCCGACCATGACCAATCTGTAGCATAAGTCGAAGTCATCAAAGCAATATCACTAAATCCTGCGTCGCTGCCCATCAACATATGGTTACGGGCATACTGAGGCTCATAACCAAAATCCTCTCTGATTTTGAAAATCTGGTCAGTATCTTCTCCACCCGACTTCAATGCCACTTGACTGTCATAGGGCAACATATCAGTGGCAAATATATCTATATGCCCATCTCGGTCAATATCCGCCGCATCTACCCCCATCGTAAACTTGGTGCTGTGATGTAGATACTCTGCAAAAGACTCTGTGAATGTGCCATCTTGATTATTGATGTAGATATAGTCATTTTCATGAAAATCATTACCTACGTATATATCTTGCCAGCCATCTTGATTGACATCTAAAATAGTGATCGCCAAGCCATAGCCCAAAGCACTTGAATAGATACCTGATCGCTCCGTGACATCGACGAATTTTGCCTCAGATTCATTTAATCTGTTTTCATACAGTCGGTCACCTGATAGAGGGTCTTGCTCTTTTCTTTTTCTTATTTTACCATAACTCCTTACAGAATGGATTGAATGATTGAGCAGGTACATGTCTAAATCTCCATCATGATCGAAATCCAAAAATGCGGCCTGTGTAGAATATCCCGAAAAATCTAATCCATATGCTTTTGCAGATTCGATAAATCCCTTTCCTCTCTGGTTGATGTATAGCTCATTATGAGCCGATTCACCGCTGACTGGTGCTACCTTGCAAACATAGATATCTTTCCACCCATCAGCATTCACATCATCGATGACTACTCCAGATGACCATGTAGCAGATTGAGAAACTCCCATTTCTAGAGATACATCCTCAAATTGTAAATTTCCTTTGTTTATATATAATCTATCAGCGACTTCGTTACCAGTGAAAAATATATCTTCAAGACCATCATTATCTAGATCTCCAACGGCTACGCCACCCCCATTATAGTAATACAAATACTCTAGAATATTATTATCTACCATAGGATTGAGCGAATTAGTAAAGTCTATCCCTGATTCCTTTTTAATAGAAAAAAGTGACTGTTCGTCTAGCTGAATAATTTCATCAGAATTACATGACCATAAGGCACATATAGCAACGACTAAAAAGATAAAATAAGGCTTCATCATCATATGCTAAAATCTAAATGCTCTTAATGTATCACGACTAGAAAGCACTATAAGTTGGTTATCGATAATAGTGAAGTCGCGGATTTCTCCTTTGACAGAAAATCCCGAGCCATCCTGAGGTGCATAGTATCTACCGTCTTTATTTTCTAAAAAACAACCATAACTACCATCGTATATACCCATTTCTGGAACCACATTGTATAAGTTACCACCGAGTACCATGTCTTGATCTCCATCATTGTCAAAATCGAAAACCTCACTCGCATACATGGGCGAAAATTGCGCCTCTTCTGGTAATGCTAATGCAGTGAATTTATTACCTCCTTCGTTAATTAATACGACTGTTTGGAGCTGATCGACCTCCGAAATCTGTGCTTGATCGAGCTGCTCTTTCGTAAAAATCTGAGTTATATCGGCTGATTTGAATGACTCAAAGTCAGGGAATTTCTTCTTGAGTATTTTGATCTGATCGATCAAATTATGTCGTAGTGAATAAGGATAGTATTTACCATCATCAGCTTTAAATGTCATGATGCCCTCTGGAAATCTGTTGTTATCAAAGTCAGCGTAATATAACCTAATCGGCTTTTCTTTTGATGCTTCAAATCTACTATTAGCCCCAAGGTTACCCGCAATAATATCTAATCGGCCGTCCTGATTGACATCAACTACCTGAAGGTTATTCCACCAGCCACTCAAGGGTATATTGGCATCAATATCCGTTTTTTGAAGCTTACCATTTTCATTGATAAATAAGGTGATATCCATAAATTCTCCTACGATCAGTAGATCATCATCGCCATCAGCATCTATATCACTAAAATCTGCATCTGTGATCATGCCTATTTCTTTCAAATCTGGAGCAATATCTGAGGTCATATCGCTAAAGACCCCTTTGCCATCGTTGACCAATATATAGCCTGAGGTACGAGCACCAAACTTACCCATCTTAATACGCTCGCCAACAAATACATCATCGTCACCATCACCGTCGATATCGGCTACAGAAACGGTACTACTGCTGATCTTTAGACCTTCCGCTGGTAAACGCTGTGTCGATAAACTGAAATTACCCTTACCATCGTTGATCATCAAATGATCATACATATACTCTGAGTATTCAGATAACTCTACTCCTCCACTGGCAAAATAGATATCTAAATCTCCATCTCCTTCTGCATCCAATACTGCAGCTGAGATATGCTCTGATTCTTTTACTTTTTCTAGTGATGCTTGAAGAGATTTTACCAAGTTAGAACCACTATCACTGAGAAATATTTCTGAAGCCACTCCTTTGGCACCTGGCAGTATGAGGTCATGCTGTCCATCACCATTGAGGTCTGCTTTGATCATTTCTCCACCTTCGTTGCTCCTCATATGGTAGATCAGTCTTTCTCGATTGAAATCTACATAATTGTTCTCCTCTTTAACGTACTCTATAGGTACTTCTGCAACAGAAAATATTTGATTAAAGTCGTCAGAAGATTCGTTTATCTCTAAAGCATCAGTCTCTTGTAACACTAACGTCTGATTAGCTTTAACAGCTTTCCGTTTTGTTCTTTTACCAGACGGCCAAGTGACTTCAATGTCTACCTCTTCATGATGCCCGATACCAATATTGGGTCTAGGGTCCATGCTTGATTGAAAGCCACGTGTAGGGACATTTTCATACGAATATTGATCTCCGCTAGCCGCTTGTATAGATATGGTAGCGCCTACGGCATAGATGTTTTTAGCTTCACCATTCAGCTCTAGCTTTATGTAGTTTTGTTTTGATTGATCAAGTTTGTTTTCATAGAAAAAGCTGGGCATATTTACGTTATTCACGACTAGATCAAGATCACCATCATTATCCAAATCTCCATATGCTGATCCATTAGAAAAACTAGGCTCTTGTAATCCCGAATCCGTCCATGGGTCAAAACTGATGCCTCCTACATTGCGATAGGCATGATTAGCGACCATATTAGAAGGTATGGTGTCGATGAGTTCCTTGTAGTTAACCCCATCATCAGTGATTACTGATTTGATCACTTGTTCATTGGCGATGTACTGTAGGTAATCCTGATTAGTAAGGTCTTTATAGATTCCATTTGCAATAAAGAGATCCTTAAAACCATCATTATCCATATCAAAAAATAGTGCTCCCCAACTCCAATCAGAGGCTTCTACACCAGCCAATCTTGATATCTCACTGAAGGTTCCATTACCATTATTTCGTTGCAAGACATTTCTAGTAAATTGGCGGTGGTAGCCATTTTTGAGATTATACTGGTACCTGTTCCAATCATCAAAAGTAGTGACCGTCTTGAGGCGCTCATATTCATTGGGTAGCATATCGGTTACGAATAAATCCGAATGACCGTCATTGTTAATATCGACTGCATCGGCACCCATTGAGGCTGCGCTTATGGAGCTCATTTGTGACTCTAAATCTTCGGTAAAGGTCTTGTCGCCATTATTGATATAGAGATAATCTCTTTCAAAAAAGTCATTAGAAACAAAAATGTCCAACCATCCATCACTATTGAAATCACTCACTGTCACTCCTAATCCAAAACCAATGACACTGCCATAGATACCTGCGGCTTCACTGACATCCACAAACTTACCATTCTGGTTTTCCATGAGTTTATCTCCACCCAATTCATCCCGTACTGGACGTTCATTTTTCCTGAGATTGAAACTACCTATGGCTTGAAAAGAGTTATTGAGCAAGTAGATATCTAGATCACCATCTCGATCATAATCAAAGAAAGAAGCATGTGTGGAGTAGCCTTTGTCATTTAAGTTATACGACTCCGCTGATTCGGTAAATGTGAGATCACCATTATTTATAAATAATTCATTCTCCTTATTATCACCTGCTACATCTCCTGAGTTACATAGGTATATATCCAAATCACCATCGGCATCTATATCTACTAAACTAACTCCTGTAGACCATGAACGCTCGCCTTGTACTCCTGCAGATTCTGCAATATCCTGAAAAGTCAAATTACCCTTATTGAGGTATAAATGATTCTTTCCTTGATTAGAAACCATGTATACATCCTGTAGACCGTCATTATTGATATCTCCAATAGCTACTCCACCGCCGTTATAAAAGTTGCGATATTTATATACATTAAACTCTT
The DNA here is from genome assembly GCA_020631635.1 of Saprospiraceae bacterium. Lineage (GTDB taxonomy): Bacteria > Bacteroidota > Bacteroidia > Chitinophagales > Saprospiraceae > JAHDGW01. The sequence continues at coordinate 10,968 of JAHDGW010000036.1, read as the reverse complement.
TCGTAGAGGTCAAGTTATTTGAGAAATCAACACCTATGGTTTCGTTATCTAACAACTCAAAAAGAGTGTTTTTGACTACAGGCTCCTGTTGACATGAAAGCAAAAAGAGCAATGAAATAATAAAAATACTAGGTAAAGCTAATTTCATATTATTTCCTTTTTAGAAATAGAATATCGATCTGTTCTGAGATCTTTAATCTTGATTGCAATGTCCATATCATCAAGTTTATAGATCACAATTTGACGGTTCCCATCTACTTTGACAAAGGCTTTTGTCTCTTCATTGATATCAATAGGAATAAACTCGTTGCCTCCCCAAGTCTTCATGTAGCGATCCTTCATGTACTCGATTAAACGCTCTGGACTAAAATTTTGATTCCATAAAGACCAACGTACAAAATGTAACTTCATATCCATCCCATACATGACTTTATCGTCGTCAAACATACCGTAAAATAGCATATCTACAGAGGTACTATCGTCATCTGCATTAAGAGGAGGCATAACGTATTTTGCATATTTATTGCCTGGACCTTGTCCTATGATTCCTTTTGAATTTAGGTTCCAACATATTTCGTGAAACTCCTTGCGGGTTTGTCCCATTTTGAGATCTAGCAGGAGTTCTTCATTGATTTCTCCTGAGGACAACTCTTTTTTTACGAGACTACTGTATTCTGATTCACATGAAACCAAGAATAACATCAATAGTGGTATGAATAGTAATTTATTCATTCTTGATTTTTAAGTTTTCAACATTTGTTTTCACGATCGGACCGTTATTGACCCCAATATAGATTTCATTGTTGTTTGATATTTCTATATCTCTTATTTCTCCTCTAAGGTCTAAAGATTTTAGATAATCATATTGAATATTATTGGAAGAATCCCTGCTACTATACATTACCCATCCTCGAGATGCGTCATCTCTACCAAATTGAGGTTTGACCAAGTAATGATTGCCTCCTACGATGATGTCATCTATACCATCTCCATTGAGCTCTGCACTTTGTGCAGCATATATTGAGCTATACTGAATTTCCTCCGGTAGGTCTACTGAAATATACTCCGATGCCCCAATAGATAATAAGAACTGACTCTTTAAATTTTCCATATCTACTTTCTCAAAAGTATCCATCGATTCTTGACCAAATAAATCAGTCATCGTAGCTTCGGCGTATTTTTTATAGTAAGTATATCGCTTTTTTAGCCTAGGAAACTGAGACATGAGATCATCTTTATCGATGACAGGGTATAGTTTATCATCTATTTTTTCACAGAGTAGAGATTCTGTTTTTCCATTTTGATCAAAGTCTCCAATCACCAAGGTTGAGTTTTTAGAAAGCTCACTATTGAGACCTCTTGCTCCCAGAAATATATCGTCTCTGCCATCTCCATTGATATCTTTGATATAAAGAGTGTTGTGCATACCGACCTCTGAGAATATTGGTAAAGAAGACTCTTCAAAACCATCAGCTGTCTGTAAATAAAAGACGGGAGAATTCCATTCTCCAACAACTAATATATCTAGACGATTATCTTTATTATAATCTACGAACCGTACATCCGTCCAGATCGCTTTTTTATTTATAGATTCTTGATGTACTATAGAAAACTCGTTATTGCCCTCATTATGCAGGAGATATATCGATCCTTTTGATCCATAATACTGATTTGTTGATCCATCGACTGCTATAATATCCAGCAAACCGTCTTGATCATAATCTGCTATATCTACCGCAGCTGTAGCAAATGTTCCTTCCTGATTATTAAAAACATCGAGGCTTCTATATGAGCCATTCTCATTGATCCAAATCTGATCTCTAAGCTCAGGACTATAGGTAGTAAAACCCGTACCGCCATATGCCATGTAGATATCCTGATCGCCATCATTGTCACTGTCAAAAAAATAGATATCGGTATGCTCCGAAGCTTTGCTCAACTCCACTAAAGACTCGAGAGAACTTAACTGCGCTTCTATCTTCAAAGCTATATTTTTGGAACCTCCTACCCAAAGTTTATCATTATCGTCGAAGGCCATCACGGGTCCTTTTCTGGCGTTCATTCTGCCTATGAGCCGCTCTCTGTTAAACTGATTAAAATTGTACTCTTTATGTTTGATATTTAAAGTATCCCAGCTAATGTTTTGCAATGTCAAAGAGCTGATAGGCCTCTCCACTAACTTATCTAAATCAACTACAAGTCGCTGATTAATATCTGAACCTAGTAGGGTTGTTAATTGATAACCTTTCCAAAACAGCTCAATACTATCGATCACGCTACAGGACCCTAGCCCTATATGGAGAATATCACTGCTACAAGACTGAAATCCTCTTGCTGGGTATTGTTCTGTCATATAGCGTCGGTCACAGGCATATACTATTACCTTAGCACCGATACTTCGAGCATTTTTACTACTATTTCTAATGTCTAATTGAATGTAATTGCCTTCGGTGGAGTTATTCTTATATATGAAGCTTTGACCTTTTATATTATTGATTACTAAGTCTAGGTCACCATCATTATCAAGGTCACCGTATGCACATCCATTGCTATAACTTGGCTCATCAAGTCCCCAACTTTCCGTTTTTTCTATGAATACACCATTCTCTTTTTGTCTAAATATATGATTACTGAGAGGAGAGGCTGGCATGCTATCTATCAAACTCATGATGGCATTTTCTTCGGTATCTATCAGCGCTTTGACCCTAGAGTCATTGGCATAAAAGCTCAAATAATCACGGTCCAATAGGTCTTGTCCTATGCCATTCGCCACGAAAATATCTTTCAATCCATCATTATCAAAATCCTGAATCAAGCTGGACCAACTCCAATCTGTGGCATCCACATTAACTGATCTACCAATCTCCATGAATGAAGAATGACCATTATGCAACTGTAGCATATTTCGCGGAAATTGATGACCATAATCTGCGGCAACAGCTCGATTATACTTTTCCCAAGACTCGTATATAGCCTTTGTTTTTTTCCTTTGATGACTACGTGGCAGCATTTCTGTAATCATAAAATCTGGATAACCATCATTATTGATGTCTCCTGCATCTGCACCCATGCTTCCCAAAGGGATGCTCTCAAAATAATCTAGGCTCTCTTCTTTAAATGTCTTATTCTGTTGATTGATATACAGATAATCCCGCTCATAAAAATCATTTGACACATAGATATCTGTCCATCCATCTAGATTGACGTCTGTTAGTGTAATGCCTAATCCAAAACCTATCGCACTTGTGTAAATGCCTGCTTGAGCAGATACATCTATGAACTTTCCATTTTGATTTTCAAAAAACTTATTTCCGTTTTCACTTGGTATATTTCTTTGCCCCTCTGCTAAGTCAAATCCTCCGATAGACTTCAAAGAATTATTAAGCAAATAGCAATCTAAATCACCATCATGATCATAGTCGAAAAAAGCAGAATGAATGGACAATCCTTTTATATCGAGACCATACTCTTTTGATTGTTCTATAAAACTAAGGTCTCCTTGATTGATAAATAACTCGTTGTATCTACGGTCTCCTTTAGGGCTTCCAGCCTTACAAACATAGATATCCAGCAATCCATCACCATTGATATCTACAAAGTTAGCACCACTTGACCATACTCCTTTACAAGCAACACCAGCTGCATTTGTTATATCTTCAAAAATCCAGTTCCCTTTATTAAGAAAGAGCTTGTTATCAACTTGGTTACCCGTAAAATAAATATCTAATAAACCATCATTATTAATATCGCCTAATGCAACACCGCCACCGTTATAAAAATTACGATACGTATATGGATTAAATTGCTCTGTATAAACTAACTCATTGTGAAAAGGTGCAACATCTGATACATCATCAAATAAAGAAGAATCTGAAATATCTGACGTACAGGAAGTATTTAGCAACAGTATACCACTAATGATGTATAAAAAAAATCGCATATATATTGATCAAATTAAAAAGAGGGTTGCTCCGCTTGAAGCAACCCTCTTTATTATTTTTTAAGGACCTAAATCTTAATACCCAGGATTTTGAGTAAGCGTTCCTGCACTTGCTTGAATTTGATCAAACGGTATAGGAAATAGATTTACGTGGTCAGATGCATCTGCTGGGTGCTCCCACCATGCATCGTTATAAGCTCCAAATCTGATCAAGTCAGTACGTCTTGCAGACTCTTGAAACATTTCACGACCTCTCTCAGCTAAGAAACCTGCAGCATCGATGCTTGTCATTTCTGACACTTTTGCTCTGGCTCTAATAACATTCACATCAGATAGAGACATATTCCAGTCACCAGCCATACGAGCTCGTGCCTCCCCTCTTACAAGGTACATATCACCTAATCTTATGATTGGGTAGTCATTATTCATATCAGGACGACCAAACTGTTGGAATTGGAATTTTCCAGGTCTTGCACCTGCCTCTCTGAGAGAGTTAGGCTCAAGTTCGTTGATCGAAGGAGTATAGTTCAATACTAAGTCTCCATCATCTGATGCATAATCAAGGATTGCAGAACCACCGAAATCTAATTGCTCACCTACTACGAAGTTAGCTTCTTTACGAGCATCACCGCTTTCGTAAGAGTTATAAAAATCTTCAAGTGTTGCATAACCATTCCATGGTTGAGCATCTAGGTTCCAAGTAAACTGGCTAGAGTAGTGTAGGTTCATCTGAGAGAAGTTCATTCCTCCAGCACCTGCTTCATCATAATTTACCGTAAAGATATTCTCTGGATTTCCGTCATTATTTGCAGCAAATACTGCCGCATATCCTTCCAGGTTTTCTGGATCTGATGGTACACCTGCTCTTTTACCAAGATTTTTCACAGTACAACCATCATCACATAGAGAGTATACTCCACTATCGATGATATAACTAGCTGCAGCCATTGCTTCACCCCATCTTGGAGTACCTGTATATACCTCAGCATTCAAATATACTTTGGCTAAGATACCTAAAGCTCCAAATTGATTGATTGTATAAGCATTGTTATCAGTACCTAATGAACTAGAAGATAAGTCCATACTAGATGATACCGCAGATATTCCTAATGCTGCTAATAATTCACTTTCAACAAAAGCAAATACATCATCTCTAGATGATTGAGGTGCATCTACACCTGGAGAAGTAATGATTTTTACATTACCATATAAATCCATCAATCTCCAGTAATAATATGCTCTCAGTGCTCTAGCTTGAGCTGTTTGGTTTGCATCCAAAGTACCACCTGCAATTAATTCGTTTACCGTATTAATAGCGCCATAAGTACCATTCCATGCATTATTAACAAAAGCATGTGTAGGGCCATATGTATGACGGTGTAGCTCAATTAAGATACCCCCATCAAACCAGTCACCACCCTTAGCACAAATGGCCATCTCATCAGAAGTAATTTCCTGAATGGAGTAGTAACTACCGTGATTAGCTGTACCTGCATCTCTAAGAGAAGAATACGCAGCAGCCAATGGACCTGATCCCGGGCCTTCTGTAGTTGTAGGGATACCTGGATCCGTAATTTCTGTGGTAATATCACCTACTAGATCTTCCTCAAGATCTGTACAGGAATATGCAAAGCATATCACTGCAAAAGCGAAAAGAAGTTTTATAAAATTATTCATAGTTTCTTTGGTTTAAAAGTTAAGATTTACACCAAGCGTGATAGATCTTGAAGCAAAATAGCTATTTCTTCTATCTAATCCTGGCGCTAATACGTCAGCGTAGTTAGGATCTCTACTACCGTTATCAGCTGGACCTGAATCTACTAAACTAGGCTCTGGGTCGGTACCTGTATAACTTGTAAATACTAAAGGATTCTGAAGAATCAATGAGAACTGTACATTTTCAAATGCAGAACCACCAATATCAAAACCTCTAGAAATCGTAAGGTTATCTAACTTAAAGAAATCACCTTTCTCTACATATAGAGAACTGAATCTTGCCGTAGTCAATCCATCTACTGCTAGATCAGTATTCATAAAGTTATATGAAGACTGCGTAGATACCTGAGGCTCATAAAATGCTCTAAATGTATTTACTAAACTGTGTCCAAATGCACCTCTAAAGAATGCATTAATATTCCATTTTCCTACTTGTAACTGGTTAGTCCATCCTAATTCTAAATCAGGAGTACCATTTCCTAATACTGCAAAATCTACGTCTGGGTCAAGTGCTTTATCCTGTCCCGTAACTAGCATACCGTCTCCATTTACATCTTGGAAGATCGGATTTCCTTCAGCGTCAACACCGTCGTATACTGGACCCCATATCTGTCCTATTTCTTCTCCAACTTTTACTCTTATTACTTCTGTACCGTTCTGACCAGGAGCACCTAAGTTAGCTGTAGTCTCTGCATCAAGTACATACTCTTCAAGTATAGTCTTGTACGTAGATAAAACAACACCAGTATTCCAAGTAAAGTTTTCACTCTGTACTGCGTCATAGTTCAACGCAAGCTCTAGACCTTTCGTATTCAGTCTACCAGCATTTTCAAATCTTCTGTCAACACCAAATACAGCAACATCTACCGTTCTTTCTAGTATGAAATCAGATATATCTCTGTTATACAAATCAAGAGTTGCTCCAAAACGACCAGAAGCGAATTCTACTCCTAAGTTAGTTTCTGCTTTTTGCTCCCACTTGAGACTGTCATTCGCAGCTCTCAATAATGTTGTAGAAACAGCTCCTGTACCTACTTCATTATTTACCTGTCTCAACTCTTGAGACAAACCAGAAGGACCTGGTAATGCACCAGTCACACCGTATCCTAATCTAACTTTCAATTGATCTACACCTGCGATGTCTAAGTATTGATTTAAGTCAACACCAACACCAAGCGCTGGGAACCATCCCCATCTATTTTCAGGTCCTAATTTTGTAGAACCCTCTCTTCTGATAGATGCGTTCAAGAAAATTTTGTTATCTAATGTAAAGTTTGCTCTACCAAAGAATGCAATAATTTTTTCATCTGGAGATCTATTACTATTAGCTCCTATGAAACCCGCATTTTGTAAATCTTGAGAAGCTTCTAAGATATCGGCAAAGATGTAGTCATCATTAGGGAAGTCACCTACACTAAAGAAGCTATCATCAAAGTTATTTTGCTGATAAGAATATCCACCCGTAAGTGTAAGGTCATTACTTTCACCTACACTAGTAAGGTATGTAGCATAACCTTCGTATAGTTTGAAGGTAGTATTTTGCTCATAAAACTCAGCAAGACCCTTTCTTGTCGGTGATGTCGCATTACCGTTAAACAATGATGTCGTAGGATAATAAATTCGGTTAGCGTAGTCCGTCTTTTGTTGAGCAATTCTCAAGCTTACTGTAAGTGCATCTGATACACTGTAATCAAGATTAGCCCCGTAATTGAACTCTGTTCTATCACCATTATTGATATTTTGCTCAATCAATGAAACTGGATTGAAACTATCGAATAAACCTAAAGTCTCAAAGTATCCGCCAAACTGATCCGCATTGAACGGGAACGGAGAATCAGCACCTAAAACGGGTGCAGTTGGGTTATACAAAACCGCATATCTTAACGCCTCGTTAAAACCATTTTGTTGGTCTCTGTCTGTGTAAGAGGTATTGAAACTAATTTTAAGTTTATCATCTAAGGCTCTAGTCGTGAAGTTTAAACGAGTATTGAACTGATCAAAACCAGAGTTTTTCAAAATACCATCTACATTTCTAAGGTTTGCAGATACTCTGAATGATGACTTATCAAAACCACCTGTTGCAGAGATACCATGTACCTGTGTAAATCCATTTTGTGTTACTTCATCTATCCAATCTGTAGAAGAACCAAGATCTGTACCACCTGCTGCTCTAAATTCATCCGCAGTCATATTCTTAATTCCATTCACTGGAGAAGATGTTGCAAACTGTCCACTGTAGCTAAGTTTTACACCTTGGTTAGATCCTGCTGAACCTTTCTTGGTGGTAACGATAATTACACCACTTGATCCACGTGATCCGTAGATTGCAGCTGCAGAACCATCCTTAAGTACGTTTACACTTTCGATATCATTAGGATCTACATTTTCTAATGATGCTCCTATGACACCATCTACAACTACAAGAGGCTGCACATTGGCCCCTACAGTAGAGATACCTCTTAATCTGATCGTAGATTGGCTGTTAGGGTCTCCACCTCTATTGTATACTTGAAGACCAGCAACTTTACCCTGTAGAAGTTGAGCTGGATCAGCTATGGCTCCTTGGTTAAAATCTTCTCGACTTACTTTTACAACAGAAGAGGTAATTTCTTTTTCACTTTGTGATCCATAACCGACTACAACTACTTCATCTAGTTGTTGCCCTACGGCTAAAGCTACATTGACTACTGATCTATCACCTACTGTGACCGTTTGATCAGAATACCCTGTATAAGAAACAATAATAGTGTTAGATCCAGCAGGTAGATCTAAAGTGTAGTTACCATCAATATCAGTGATGGTACCTGCTGAAGAATCTTTAACGAGAATATTTGCACCGATAAGTGCCTCGTTAGATTCAGCATCCATCACGGTTCCCGAGATGGATTTTTGAGCAGTACTCACCACCACTGTCATGCACAGCAATAGTAGGAGACTACCCAGTCTAGTTAATAGTATTTTCATGTGGTTTTAACGATTAGTTAAAAAATAATTGATTACAAAAAAGTCGACTAAGTGTCGTTTTTACACTAAAGTCAGACTCAAACTTAATAAAATATTGTCTTTATATCGATTTCCGAATTAAAATTTATTGTATTTCTTTAGGTTTAATATTTAATTTCGAACAATAATCCATACATAACCTATTGATTTACAATGAATTTTATTTTTGTTAACAATGCTATAACGTTTAGAAAAAAATGATTTCATTTTGACCTATTTATGGACTGGTGTATTGAAGCGAAATGCGGTTATTTGTAAGTGTATGATTTTAATATTCTAAGCTCTTATTATGAAAAACATTTCTTGTCATATTTTTGCAGCTATCTCTTTTACGATTTGCTTTCTTTCTTGTTCAGATAAGGAAGTTGATCATGATCGTATCAATCAAGATGCCTTACCGCTGCATCAATCCATGAAAAACCTGAGTGACATTATTGTATATGATATATTTTCTCCACCTGTAGCAAGTAGAGTATATGCTTATCCAAGTATTGCATCATATGAGGTCATGGCTGCATTTCGAGAGGAATATCGGAGTTTATCAGGTCAAGTAAAGGATTTGAATAAGCCTCCTATGCCTGATACCACCAAATCAATCAGCATGTCCTATGCCTCGGTACATGCTTTTAATACTGTGGCAAAGGCCCTTATTTTTTCTGAAGACAAAATGGATGATTTTCAACTAGAGCTAGAAGAATACTACAAAACCAAAGGACTGACTCAAACATCTATAGAGCAAAGCCAAGCTTATGGTGAAAAAGTAGCCCAACATATACTGGGATGGTCTCAAAGTGATAAGTATGGCGAAACACGGTCTTATCCAAAATTTGACCTCAATGAAGACCCTTCTAGGTGGAAGCCTACTCCTCCGGGGTATTTCGATGGTATAGAGCCTCATTGGCGAGAAATAAGACCTTTCGTCATCAAAAGTGCAGATCAGTTTGCACCACCTCCTCCAACACCATATGACATGAGCGAGGGTAGCACTTTTTTCAAAGAACTTATGGAGGTATATGAAGTGGGGAAGGCCGCTGATCAAGAACAACGAGAGATAGCTAGCTTCTGGGACTGCAATCCATTTGTGATGAATGTCACTGGGCATGTCATGCATGCATCCAAAAAAATAACGCCAGGAGGTCACTGGATGGGCATCACTGGACTCGTCGCTAAAAAAGATAGTGCCGATTTTGCCAAAAGTTCCATGAGTTATGCATTGACTTCGATAGCCCTAGCTGATGGATTCATAAGTTGCTGGGATGAAAAATATAGAAGTAATCTTACTAGACCCGAAACGGTAATCAATGAAACCATAGATGAAGATTGGTTACCATTGCTACAGACTCCTCCATTTCCAGAATATACAAGTGGCCATAGTGTCATCTCTCGAGCCGCAGCCGTAGCACTTACCTCTATCTATGGAGATAACTTTCAGTTTGACGATACCGTAGAGATAGAGTATGGCTTGCCTATGAGATCATTTGACTCCTTTTACGAGGCATCAGAAGAAGCAGCTGTGAGCAGGCTATATGGTGGCATACACTATCGACCAGCTATAGAATATGGAGTCGTACAGGGTGAGCAAGTTGGAAAATATATTGTCAGTAATCTCAAACTAAAAAGAAAATAAGGGCGTTTATACCCAATGTTGTTAAAGCAAATGATGCCTTGCTGATTTTGATTAGCTTTGTATCGTTTTTATATCTTTAAAAAGAGTAGATGAGTACAGGAAAATCAGACGTACAAGCGATAGATCAAATGGCAGCTTCCTTTCAAAGCTTGAAAGCCGAGATCGGAATAGTAATCGTAGGTCAGGAAAAAGTAGTGGAAATGGTCATCATTTCTTTATTTAGCAATGGGCACAGCTTACTAGTCGGAGTTCCAGGATTGGCAAAAACACTATTGGTGAGTACGATAGCAGATGTGCTAGATTTAGAGTTTAAACGTATACAGTTTACGCCAGATCTCATGCCTTCAGATATTACAGGATCAGAGATTTTAGGCGAAAATCGGACATTTAAGTTTAATGAAGGTCCTCTGTTTTCTAACATAGTACTTGCCGATGAAATTAACCGTACACCTCCTAAAACTCAAGCAGCTCTACTAGAAGCTATGCAAGAGCGATCTGTCACCGTAAGTGGTGTAAGACATGACCTTTCAAAGCCCTTTTTTGTACTGGCAACACAAAACCCCATCGAGCAAGAAGGTACTTATCCGCTACCAGAAGCTCAGCTAGATAGATTTATGTTTAACATACCACTTGACTACCCCAGTTATCAAGAGGAGATCGACGTCGTAAAAGGAACTACTGG
>JAHDGW010000405.1:797-1958 GCA_020631635.1 Saprospiraceae bacterium | reverse complement strand
ATTCAAATCAATACAGAACAGCATGAGATGTCTCCGTTTTTTGTAGGAGATAGTTTGGTATTTGTAAAATTTGAGCAGCAATCTAGAAAAGATAAACCGAAACGTGGAGAACAAAAGTTTGACCTCTATAAGTCGGTAAGAGTTGGCGATGACTTTAGTGAAACAACCCTTTTAGATGATCGTATTAACTCTGAGTATGTAGAAGGACCTGGCGTATATGACGAGATTGCCGGTATCATTTACTTTACAAGATCTAGACGTATTCAAGATAAAAAGAGGAAAGAAAGAAAGGTCAACCATCTAGGTATATATGCTTCTCAAAAGCGAGATGGTGGGTGGTCAGAGCCTGCTCCATTGCCATTTTTATTGGACGATTTCAATTTTTGTCATCCAAGCTTAATGGATGAAGGTAGACGTATGATATTTGCTTCTGACATGCCAGGAGGCTTCGGCAAGATGGATCTATATGAATCTAGATATTTTAATGGAGAGTGGTCCAAGCCACTCAATCTTGGAGCAAGGATCAATACCTCAGAGAATGAAATTTTTCCTACAGCCTACTTAGATATGCTTTTCTATAGTCATGACACGGAGGGCCAGCTAGATATATACGGGGCCAATATGACCAACAACAATGATCCAGAAGCCTTACCTGTACCTATCAACAGTGATCATGATGATTTTTCATTGATCATCGATGAGGATGAAAAGACAGGTTTTATCAGTAGTAATAGACCGGGTGGTGCAGGTACTGATGATCTATATCGCCTGAGTTTTCCATTAGATTTTTTCCATAAAAACCCTTATGCTAAAACGATTAACGTCTTGGTCCTTGATAAACTGAGCCTACAACCCATCGAAAATGCAGAAATAAGTTTAACCAATATTAATCTTACTGATGATCAGCTCATGGATATGTTGAGTTCAGATATCATGATATCTGACCAAGATGAACTCGTACTTACCTTAAAAACCCCCGAGGAGGATCTCGCCTATCTACCTGTAGCTGGCGAAGGGTCGGTATTTGTAGAAGTAGATAATCGTAAGTTATATCTAGTCAAAACCAAGGCAAAAGACTATGACCCAAATACTACTATCCTAAGGATGTCAGACGATCTCACAGAGTATACGGTGCTCTTGAGCCCTAAAGTACAAACCCCG
>JAHDGW010000405.1:0-787 GCA_020631635.1 Saprospiraceae bacterium | reverse complement strand
AGAAGTCTTACCTCCGCCACCTACGATCATACAAAATGATATGGAGATATCATTATCAGAGGGTACTACGCTGGTATTTGACAATATCTATTATAACTATAATAGTGCAGAAATCAAGGCTGGAGCAGCGGATGAGCTTGATGTTTTGGCACAGGTAATGTTACAAAATACATCGCTCCGTGTCCGCTTGTCTTCACATACTGATGCAAGAGGTAATGCAGCATACAATCAGACCTTATCGGAAAAAAGAGCACTATCCGCCAAAAAATATCTCATGCAAAAAGGCATTGCTTCTTCTCGTATGCAGACGATAGGCTATGGCGAAACACAGATCCGAAACCAATGCAAAGAAGGTATCAAATGTACCGCCGAAGAACATGCCTACAACCGTAGGACGGAGGTAACGGTGATTGAATGATCTTTAATGTAAAACATTTTATGTAGAAACAACTTGACATGTACGACAAGCATATTTTCTTCCTTTTTTTGGAAACTGTCCGTCTCGGTAGGAGTAAAAAAAAGAAATGCTTTCACTTTACTCCAAACTAAACCTTACGGGCAAGGTATAATAAACATTCACGGGTCGGCCGTTTTGCTTACCAGGCTTCCAGCTTGGGAGTGATTCGATAACTTTTTTAGCAGCGGCTCCACAGCCAGCTCCTATATCTCTTACCACTTCTAGATTGATTATTTCACCAGACTTACTGACCACAAATGTAATGACCACGGTACCTGTCACGTCATTTTCTCTAGCAACAGCAGGATATTTCAGGTGCTTACTGATGTA
>JAHDGW010000404.1 GCA_020631635.1 Saprospiraceae bacterium | reverse complement strand
TCACCTCATACTGTACATCATTCATCATCGAATGAAAATTGCCATTACCTGTATATCGATGTTTTGGGAAATACTGAACCCGACCAGAAGGTAAAAATCGATGCCTCATGACATTTTCATAATAGGCTTGTACCTCTGCTCCAGTGGCTAGGTCGTTCAATCCTTTGTTGAGGCCTATTTTATCTTTTTTACCATTGCTGAGTTCTAGGCTACTGACTCCGTAAAATGCAGATGGCTGATGTAAAGTGACGAATGGGTATGCTTTATTCCAATGACCACCGGGTTTGGGGTATTGATCTACGATAATAAACGTCGCATCTGTCTCCGTAAGCAGCGTATCTACAAAAGCCATCCCCATAGCTCCTGACCCAATGATGAGATAGTCGCATTGCAGTGTTATTTTACCCATATTGATCTTCATTTGACGACCAGTAAGGTATGGAAAATTACGAATACCTATAGAATCCGTCCTGTGATGTGTCTAGGTCTATGCGGTTGCTAGACTTGTAGTTGATACTTCCATCGCAGCTTGCTTTAGAGCTCGGTTGATATCAAATATCAGATCTTCATGATGCTCTACACCAATCGATAATCGTATTAGACCTTCTGTGATACCGATATGCTTTTTCAGCTCAGGACATACACCTATATGTGTCATGGTAGCGGGGTGTTCTGCAAGGCTTTCTGTGCCTCCTAGACTTACGGCTAACTTGATTAGCTGTAGTGCATTGAGAAACTTAAAAGCGGTAGATTCGCCACCTTTGATATCAAATGCGATCATAGCCCCTGGAGAACTGTATTGCCTTTTGTAGATATCATAAGATCTGTCATCTGGGGTAAGAGCCCCTAGGTAATGTACCTTGTTGACTATATCTTGATCTATCAAAAATTTAGCTACTTCTTGGGCATTTCGAGACTGTTGTTCCATACGTACTTTCAAAGTCTCCAAACTTCTGAGCAAAAGCCAACAAGTATGAGGACTAGCCATATTACCCAGGAATGTTCGTAGTACTTTCACTCGTTGCATCAACTCATGATTAGCCAATACAGCACCTGCGATCAGATCACTGTGTCCACCAATATATTTTGTGGCAGAGTATAAAACGAGGTCAGCGCCGTGCTTCATTGGGCTCGACCATAATGGCCCCATGTAGGTATTATCTACCGCTACATATACCGATTTTTCTGGTGTTGAAAAGTGATCTGCCACTGATTTACACATGGAGATATCGATGAGCTCATTCGTAGGATTAGCAGGGGTCTCTATGTAAATCAACGCAAGCTTATTTTCAAGACCGGCATCACGGACCATCTTTATGATTTCTTCTTCAGTTTGATCAGGTCTAAAACCAATGGAGTCAACACCGATTGATTTTAAGTAATGATTGATGAAGTGATTGGTGCCTCCATAGGTAGGCATGCTATAGAGTAGGGCATCGCCTGGTCTTAAAAACTCCAATAATACCGTACTGATCGCGGACATTCCACTTTCAAAGACGGCACATTCATCCGCTTGATCCCAAAGGCATAGTCGATCTTCTAAAATCTCTAGATTAGGGTTATTGATTCTGCTATAGATTAAGCCCAGTTGCTCATCCAATGATTTTTCTCGTAGGCCATATGCTACTTCAAAGAACGCCTTGCCTTGTTCTGCACTTTTAAAAGCAAAAGTGGAAGTCTGAAAAATAGGAGGCTTTACCGATCCTTCTGATAGTTGAGGATCATATCCATGTGACATCATGAGACTCTCTGGGTGCATGCGGTTTTTCATAATTGCGTATTTTGTAGTGTAAAAATACATATGACGGGAATAAAATCGTAATATTGAAAATAATCAGTATCATAGACTGATAATGGATAATTAACAGGAAAAATTTAGGTGTTAAATGGTAAAAAAATATCCAAAACGGAAATATTCCTTATATGAAAATAGATAAGACGGATCGATTACTCTTGCAGG